>JBBQMG010000024.1:0-33794 GCA_038328705.1 Acidimicrobiales bacterium
CTGGGCAACGGAGCCGGCGTTCGTGAAGTTCGTAGCCGACGACATGCGCGCCAAACTGTCCACACTTCCTGCCGACAGCAAGGTCCTGTTCACCGCTCACTCGTTGCCGCAGCGCATCATCGCTGCCGGCGACCGCTACCCCGACGAACTGCTCGCCACCGCCCAGGCCGTCGCCGCCCTCGTCGGCCTGCCAGCGGATCAGTGGTCCATTGCCTGGCAGAGTGCCGGTCGCACCCCCGAGCCCTGGCTCGGCCCCGACATCTTGCAGGTGATCGACGGGCTCGCAGGCCAGGGCACCGCCGGGGTGCTCGTCAGCGCGGTCGGCTTTGTCGCCGACCATCTCGAGGTGCTGTACGACCTCGACATCGAGGCAACGCATCGGGCCGCCGAACACGGCATGGCGTTCGCTCGCACGGCGTGCGTCAACGACAACCCCGCCGTGATGGCAGCGCTGGCCCAACGAGTCATCGAGACCGGGTCGTCGTGACCTCGGGCCAGCAGCGCGTAGCGGTGATCGGCGGCGGCATCGCTGGCCTCGCCGCTGCTCACGCGCTGGTCAGGCATCAGAAAACCGGGGAGGTCCCCGAAGTGGTCGTCTTCGAACGCGACGACCGCTTCGGCGGCAAGCTGCTCACCACCCCGTTCGCCGGGCACCTAGGCATCGATGAAGGCGCAGACGCGTTTCTGGCCCGCATCCCGTGGGCAACCGATCTGGCGCGCGCAGTCGGTCTTGGTGACCAACTGGTCTCACCCAATGCTCGCTCCGCTGCGGTGTGGTGGGACGCGCTGCACACCATCCCCGAAGGTCTGCTCCTTGGCATGCCTACCGAGATCCTGGCGCTCGCTCGCTCGGGGCTGCTGTCGTGGCCGGGCAAACTGCGCGCTGCCACCGAGCCATTTCGTCGCCGCACCTCCCTGGCTCCGGATTCGCTCGGCCACTTCGTGCGTGCCCGCTTCGGAAGCGAGGTGCACTTTCGCCTGGTCGACCCGCTGGTCGGCAGCATCTACGCCGCCGACACCGACCACTTCAGTCTGGCCGCGGTGCCGCAGATCGCGGACGTGGCCGCGCGGGGCCGCAGCGTGCTGATCACGGGCCGCCGCATGCCCAAGCCATCTCCGACAGCAGGCCCCGTCTTCAGCGCGCCAGCCGATGGCATGGGCGCGCTGGCCGCCGCGACGGCTGCCGCGGTCCTTGCGGTCGGCGGAGACCTTCGCACCAACATCTCGGTCGACACCCTGGTAGGCGACGGCAGCCGGTGGCGCGTGAACGACGAGCACTTCGACGCGGTGGTTCTCGCAGCTCCGGCGGCAACGGCCTCGCGCCTACTCGGCCACGAGGCACCCAACGCGGCCGCCGTACTTGCCGCCATCCCTACTGCCGACGTCGCGATCGTGACCATCGCCGTGGATTCTCGCGAGTGGCCCGCCCGCCTTGCCGGCATGAGCGGGTACCTGGTGCCCAAGCCGATGCAGCGTTTGGTGACGGCGGCCTCGTTCGGTTCACAGAAGTGGGCTCATTGGGCAACTCCAGGGGCGGTCGTTCTCAGAATCTCCCTGGGTCGTGATGGACTCCCCGTGCTGCACCTTTCCGACGAGCAGCTACTCACTGCCGCCCTGGACGAGGTCGGCAAGCATCTGGGCTTCACGCTGCAACCGCTCACGCCGGAAGGTCAGCACACTCGAATCAGCCGTTGGCCAGCAGCTTTTCCGCAGTATCGCCCGCACCATGCTGCACATGTCGCCGCCGCGCTACAGACGCTTCCCGCCGGCCTCACGCTGGCCGGTGCCAGCTACCACGGCATCGGCGTCCCCGCCTGCATTCGTTCGGGTCAACAAGCGGCTGCTGCGATGCACACGTTCCTGCAGTCGGTGCCACAATGATCGGCATGCGTCACCGCAGTATCGCTCTTTCGTTGGTTGCCGTGCTGTTGATCGGCTGTGGCAACGACGCCGTCGAGCAGGCGGGCACCGACGCCACGCTTCTCGCCAGCACCACCTCTCGTCCGCACGTCTCGACCAGCACGACGGCGCCGGCAACCACCAGCACCACCGAAGCACCCGCCACCACGACCACGATGGCCGCCACCACAACCACATCGGTGGTACTACCGTTACCGCTGCCGGCACCGGCCCCACGTGCCAAGGAGCCCATCGTCGAATTGGGCACCCTTGAAATTCCGTCGATCGGCGTGACGAAGCCCCTTCTGGAGGGCGTCAGCCTGACGGTGCTCGACAATGGCCCCGGCCACTGGCCGGGCACAGCGCTGCCAGGACAGATCGGCAACGTCGTCATCGGTGGTCACCGCACCAGTCACGACCGGCCGTTCAGGAACATCGACAAGCTTGTCATCGGCGACGAGGTCATTCTCTCCACCGGCGAAGGGCGATTCGTCTACAAGGTGACGTCCACCGAGGTCGTCACCCCCGACGCAATCCGGGTCATCGATCAAACAGCGGCCTACACCGCAACACTGTTCGCGTGCCACCCCGTTGGTTCCACGAGAGAGCGGTACATCGTGCACCTCGAGCTCTCAACCCTGTAGCTGTACGCGCCCGTGACCGGCCCAAGGGGCCGGCCACGGGTCGTTCTCAGTGGGAACCAAGAGCTTCCATCGTCGAGCGCCCCGCACAGTGACAGCCGGCGGGACGGGTCTACGACGGGAGAGGTGTCAGGAAGCGGTGCGCCGACGGCTGACCAACAACACCACACCGAAGCTGGCAAGCCCAAGGGCAAGCGCCAGCAGCGGCATCGTGCTGCTACCACCCGTGCGGGGGAGCTGACCCAGTGGGGATGACGACGAGATGGTGCTTGTGGTCGTCGGGGCGGCCGTGGTCGTCGGGGTTGGGCCACCCTGACTGACCTCGCCGACAGGTACACCGACCGTGGACGAGAGGTCGCACACCTTGCCAGCGACTACCGGCAGGCAGCTCAGGTCGGTTTCGACAGGCTGTGCGACCAAGGTGTCGGCGTAAGTGCCCAACACCTTCGCCTGGTTGAGAACCGACGTGCCCGACGCCACGTTGTCGTCCGCCTTGACGGTGAGCGTGATCAACTTGGTGACCGCACCAGCAGGCAGTGAGTCGAGCATGGTACACACCAGCAGCTGCGGCCGAGTTGACTCGGCCAGAGCACAGGTGGCCCGGTCGCCCTCGACGCTCACCGACTGGTACGACACCTGAGCCGGCAGGCGGTCATAGATGACCACCGGATCGAGCAGCAGTGCACCTGTGTTGGTGGCCTGCAACGTGTACGAGATGGTTCCACCGGGCAGCACCGACGGGGTGAGGCTCTGCTTGGTGATCTGGATCGATGAGTAGTTGTTGGTCACGACCACGCTGATCGTCTCACCGAGGTTGCCACTGAGCTTCAACTGGTCGGGCGACAGCGAGCTGGTCGCGGCCGTGCCTGCATTGATCTCCTCGAACTTGTAGTCGATGCCTGCCGGATCGAGGGTGGAGGGCAGAGAGACCGTGACCGGCACACCAGCTTGGAGATTGAAGGTGCGCACTTCCTGATACCCCGCTTCGCCGTCGAGACGAGACACCCGAATGGTGTAGGTCTCTCCAGTGGGCGGCTGGCCGTTCAGCACCTTGGTGAAGGTGATGCCGCGGCTACAGATGACGTCGGCAGCCGGTGCCGATGCAATCTCGACGCCGAGGTACTTCAACGACAGTGGCTTGGTCGTGCTGGCGATGTCCGTCGTGCCGCCTAGTGGGATCGTGGCGCTGCCTCCGTCCCAGGTTAGCGTCAACTCGGTGGCCGCCGTGTTGCTGACCGTGTACCAGTACAGACTTGCGACACCCTCGGTGTCGACGGTGTTGCACACTGCAGTGACGCCAACGACCGGATCACACTTGGTGACGCCGGCGATCGGCGCCTGAGGCGCGCCGTTGATCGACAACGTGATGCTGTAGGGCCCGTCGGCGAGGCCGCTGACCGTCACGGTGGCCTTCTCGCCAGGTGCAAGAACCCGGGTCTCGGTACCGACGAGGAACGTGACCGACACGTCGTCACCCAAGTTCTCCAACAACACAGAGATGGTGCCGTCGTAGTTCATGCAGACAGCGGCGGCGGTCACCTTCGGCGGTACGTCGCACTTGACCGTGACATCGAACGAGAGGTCCATGGCTCCGGCAATGACCGTGATCTGCTGCGGGCCATCGTCGAGGCCGCTGACAGTTGCGACGACGGTGGTGTTCGCCGGCACGGGGTATTCCTTGCCATTGACCAGGAAGATCACCGGCTTCTCACCGCCGGTTGCGGTCAGACGCACGACTACTTGCCCATCGACACTGACACAGGCCTGCTCCGTGGTGATCGACGGCGTGCCAGGATGGTCGCAGGCGGTGGTGACGGAGAAGTCGAACGACTTGCCGCCGCCTGACACCGTGAAGGCGTGCGGACCATCGGCGAGGTCGTCGATGGTGACGACCAGCGAACTCTTCGGCGGCACCGGATCGGTGAGCTTGCCATTGACCGTGAACACGATGCTGGCATCGTCGCCGTTGTTGTTCAACGTGATGACGACCTTCCCATTGGAAATACCAGCTTCGCCCTCCACGCAACTCTCGGAGTGATCGACCGTCGGGGCCATGTCGCAGGCGACGGTGACGGTCTTGTCGAAGTGCTCGCCGTTCTGGGTGATCACGATGGTGGTGCTGCCATCGTTGAGCCCTGCAACATCAACGTCGAGGGAGCTGGCGGCGGGAACATCGTACGGAACGTCATTGACGATGAACGTCAGTGGCAACTGGCCACCGATGTTCTGCAGCGTCAGGGTGACGGTGCCATCCTCGTTGGCACACACCTGAGTGACATCCACGGCCGGCTGACCAGGGCGGTCGCAGTCGATGACGAGGTCGAAGTTCTTGCCCACGCCGTTGACAGAGAGCTTGATGCTCTTCACACCGTCGGTGAAGGGCGGCAGCGGAACGACCTTGGTCTCGCCAGGGGCCAACACATACTGGGTGCCCTGCAGGATGAAGGTTGCGTTCACGTCGTCGCCGTCGTTCTTCAAGGTCACCGTGACAACGCCATCACCGTCGAGGCACTCCGACGCATAGCTGAAGGATGGTGAGAGGTCGCAGGCAACGGTGAACGTCTGCGTGAAATTGGTCTCGTCGCCAGGCACAGCAATGACCACACTGTGGCTGCCATCACTGAAGCCGGAGAAGGTACGGATGGTGGAACCACCGACACCCACGACCACTGCCTCGACGGCGTTGGTGAACGGGTTGGTGACGTTGAAGGTCGCGGCTTCGGTGCCGGCAAGGTTCGACAGTGTGATGGTGATGCTGCCGTCGTGCGACGTGTCGTCGCACGAGGCGACACTGGTGACGACCGGCGCCGGGTGATCACAGTCGACTGTGAACGTCTGGTCGTAGTTGACACCGTTGGCCGTGATGACGATGGTGTACGTACCGTCAGCCAACCCGATGAACGTGACCTTCTTCGTTCCGCCGGCGGCAACATTGTGGTTGGTCGATGCGCCACCGGTGGGCGGCGTGACTGTGAATCCAACCGACTCGCCACCGTTGTTGCTCAGCGTGACGACGACCTTGCCGTTGTCAGCTTTGCAGCTGGTCTTGTTGCTGACCGAGGGCACCGGCGAGTCGCAGTCGATGGTGAAGGTTTGCGTCTGGGTGGTCGGGGCAGTGGTCGACGTGATGAGCACCGTGTAGTCGCCGTCGACGATTGGTGTGTAGGTCTTCGTGAGCGTGGCGCCCTTGGCGACCGAGAAGGTGGTTGCGGCAGTTCCATTGAAGGCCGGAATCGTGTAGCTCACAGCCGTGGCGAACGGGCCGACGCCGTTGTTGGTGAACGTGAAGATCACCTTGCCGTCACCATTGCCCGGGGTGCCGGCCACGCAGGACACGGCCATGGCGACCGAGGGCGCGCCTGCGCAGTTCGTGGGCTTGGCGATGTTGGATGTCATTCGCGAGTCGCCGCTACTGACACCGTTGGCCCACTTGGCCCTCGCAGTCGCCTTGACGGTGATGGCGGTCGCACCAGTCGGCCAGGTGAACGTTCCGCTGAATGTGTACCCGTTGGCCTTGCTGTACGCACCGTGGACGACCGCCGGCACGGTTCCGGTGCCGGACACGATCTGCAACGAGATCTCGATGTCGGCGTTGGTACGAGACAGCTCGTTCTCGTTCTTGGCGGTCTTGGGTTTGTCGGTCTCGCCCGCCCACGCAGTCGAGGTCCAGCTCACGACACCGGTACATGCCGCCGAGGCGGTGATGTCCGGGTGGTGAGCGCTGGCGATGCCAGCGAGCATTGGAACGGTGGTCACGAGACCGGTGAGGAGCAGCACCGCTGCGGTGACTCGTCGCGTATGTGACCCGATTGCCCGCCTGATCTGACCCATGTGATTGACCTTCCGTCGCTCGACCCTCAGGCGTCCCGTACGTCTGAGTGAAGTGGGTCGGGTTCGCTCTCGCTCCCCGCCAGCGAAGCGACCAGTTACGGCCAGCGGATCAATGCTTCCCACGCGCCGCCTAGGGCGCTTCCTCACCGTACGCGCGAGAACTGCAATTCTCAAGACACTGAGTGGCAATGTTGTGGCAACTAGGTGGACGGTGCGCGGTCATTTCGTCACAAACCTGATGACACCTGGACATCTCAGGGGTTCGGTCGTCCATGGACGGCGGACGAGAGGCAGTAGCGTCGGTCAGCGATGTCTCGTCGCCTACGCCGCCCCTCACGCCATGCTCTACAAGCAATCCTGGGCGGGTTGCTGGTGGCCGCCGCTCTCCCACCGTGGGGGTGCTGGCCGCTCGCCTTTCTGGGTGTGGCCGTGTACGAAACCGCAGCTCAGGGGGCCACCACCGGCCGGCAGCGGCTGATGCGCGGATGGCTGTTCGGCGCCGCTTGGCTGTTCCCCGGAATGATCTGGATGTGGTTCCTGACGGCACCCGGGTACTTGGTGGCAGCCTCGATGTTTGCCGGTTTTCATGCGGTCGCCGCATGGGTAGCTCCGCGCGGAGCGTGGCGTGTGGTGGGTCGGCCAGCGGCCCACACCCTTGCCGAAGCCTTGAGGTTCTGTTTTCCGTTCGGCGGGGTGCCACTGGCCAGTCTGGCCATCGGCCAGGCTGCCGGTCCGTTCGCGGACGTTGTCCGCGTCGGCGGGGCGCTGCTGCTCACGTGGTTCGTGTTCCAAGTGGGGTTCGCCCTCGCCGGCCCTTCACCGGTGGTACCGGCCTTGGCCCGAAAGCGAGGCATCACAGCTCACGGCGAGTGGCATGGCGTGCTGGCCTTCCTGGCCGCGATGATCGTCTGGCTGGTGCTGCCGATGCTGGCCGACGGCACCAACTCGGTCGACGTCAAAGCGTCGCCGGCCACCCGCATCGCCGTCGTTCAGGGCGGCGGTCCACAAGGCACACACGCAATTGACACGTCAGCAGACGAGGTGCTGCAACGCCACCTCGCGGCCACGGCCACCATCGAAGCCGGATCGGTCGACCTCGTTGTCTGGCCGGAGAACGTGATCGACGTCGCCACCTTCGAGGGCAGCCGCGAGCTCGAGCTGGTTGCAGCCGAGGCGAAGCGCGTCGACGCCCCATTCGTGGTGGGCATCACCGAGGACACCGCCGACGGTGACCACTTTCTCAACGCGCAGGTCGTCGTGACGCCCGAAGGCAAGATCTACAGCCGCTACGACAAGGTGCGCCGAGTGCCATTCGGTGAATACATGCCGCTTCGCGGGCTGCTGAGCGCTATCGGCGCACCAACCGACCTGGTGCCGCGCGACGCAGTTGCGGGAACGGGACCAGCCGTGCTCGAACTGCCCAACGGCACCCGCATGGCGACCGTGATCTCATGGGAGGTGTTCTTCGGTGGGCGTGTCAACGAAGGCGTCGAGGCTGGTGGGGGGTTCATCATCAATCCCACCAACGGCAGCAGCTACACCTGGACAGTGCTGCAGAGTCAGCAAATTGCGTCGTCGCGACTGCGTGCAATCGAGCAGAATCGCTGGGTCGTGCAGGCATCACCGACCGGGTTCAGCGCGTTCATCTCACCGCAGGGCGATGTCTTCGATCGAACGGCAGTCAGCGAACCAAAGGTGATCTACCGCGACATCCCCGGCTACGGCTGGATTCGCACTTGGTACTCCCACACCGGCGACCTTCCGTGGGTGGCACTGATGGGCGTGTTACTGGCCGCGTCGCTGTGGCGAGCCCGCGAGCCACGAGCGGCTGGCGAGCCAGATGTCAGAGCTGCGGGACCGGAACCGGAGTAGGCGGCTCGACACCGGCCAACACGTTGACGGCGTTGTGTGCCGCCAACCGGGCCATCGCTGCGCGGGTCTCGTGAGTGGCAGAGCCGAGGTGCGGTATCACGACCGCGTTCTCACACTCGAAGAGACCAGGGTGCACCGTCGGTTCGTTCTCGAACACGTCGAGACCGGCGCCAGCTATTTGACCTGAACGCAGCGCGTGCACCAAGGCCGCTTCATCGACGATCGGGCCGCGGGCCGTGTTGACCAGGAATGCGCTGTGCTGCATCATCTCGAACTGCGCAGTGCTCATCAGGTGATGCGTCGCCGGGCTGTACGGACAGTTGAGGCTGACCACGTCGCTGGTGCTCAACAGCTCGTCCATACTCATGAATTGCGCGCCAAGTTCTGCTTCGACCTGCGGTGAGACCGGGCGTCGGTTGCTGTATGCGATATTCATGCCGAACGCCTTGGAGCGACGTGCCAGCGCCTGGCCGATGTCGCCCATCCCAATGATGCCCAACTGGTTGCCTTGGATGCCAGAGCCCAGCATGTAGAACATTCCCCACTGCCACGGCTGCTGGCTGCGGATGACCCGCTCGCCTTCTCCGAGCCGGCGAGTGGTCATCAGTATCAGTGCCATCGCAATGTCGGCGGTGGCGTCGGTGAGCACGCCCGGCGCGTTGGTGCAGATCACGCCGCGACGAGCACACGCGGCGACGTCGATGTTGTTGTACCCGACCGCAACGTTGGCGACGACCTTCAACTGTGGACCCGCGGCATCCAGGAATGCATCGTCGACCTTCGTGGTCAGAAGTGTCAGCGCTGCGTCAGCACCCTTGACCAGTGCGTGCACCTGCTCGACGGTGGGAACGTCGAGCGAGTCCCATGCCACCACTTCGCCGGCCTCCTCCAGCATTTCCAGCCCGGCGGTCGGGATGCGGCCGGTGACAGCGATGCGGTGGCTCACGCGTTCACCCACGCACGCAAGCCGGCAAGGCCTTCGTGAATGTCGTCGACGGACAACCCTGAGTAGGCGAAGCGGACGTAGTGGTCCTGCTCGCCCGGTTGCGGACGACCGAAGTGCTTCCGAGTGCAGAACGACACCCCGGTGTTGTGGAGTGCAGCTGTTGCAAATGCACCAACTTCGTCGTAGCCCATGCGGGTCATCAGGTCGGTCACTTGCGGGAAGAGGTAGAACGTCGACTCCGGCTTCGGACAGACCAGTCCGTCGATCTGTGCCAGCTCGCTCCACGCGGCATCACGTCGACGTTGCAGCTCAGCAAGGATCGCGAGCGGCCCTTCCTGCGAGCCGGTGATTCCTTCGACTCCGGCTGCTTGCACGAAGTGAGTGGTGCAGCTCTCGTCGTTGGTGTTGAGTTTCGCAATGCTCTCCGCGATAGCCAGAGGGCCGACGGCTGCCCCGAGGCGCCAGCCGGTCATCGCAAACTTCTTGGAGAACGTGTAGAGGATGACGGTGCGCTCGAACATGCCGGGCAACGACGCGATCGACGTGCTCTCCCCCGAATAACGCATCTCGAAGTAGGCCTCGTCGGCCAACACGATGACGTCGTGCTCGATGGCGATATCGGCGATGGCTTGCATTTCTTCTGGCGTGCTCTCACAGCCGAGCGGGTTCTGCAGGTTGTTGTAGATGATCGCCGCAACTCGACCTTTGGCGGCGGCGATCTGGCCCCGCAGGTGGTCGAGGTCGATGGCGAAGCCGGTGTCGGTCTGCACGTACCGATACGCGAGGCTGTTGCCGCCGTAATACTCGATCATGCTCTCGTAGATCGGATAGCCAGGGTTTGGGTACAGCACGCCGTCACCGGGGTTCATCACCGTCTGGATGAACTTTCCGATGACCGGCTTGCCACCAGGCTGCACGACAACATTGGCTGGTGAGTAGTTGAGACCACGGCGAGTGCCGACATCGTGCGCCAGCGCCTCACGGAGCGGCGCGATTCCAGCGGCGGCGCAGTAGCCCGTCTTACCATCGACAATTGCAGCATTCATCGCCACTGCAATGTTCGCGGGGGTAGCAAGGTTGATGTCGCCGAGGTGGAACGGGTACACCCGGTTCCCCTTCGACGCCCAGTCGGCTGCCGCCAGTGACACCGCAAACGCGGTCTCCGTGCCCAGGTTGCCGAGTCGTTCCGCGAGCGCCATTCGGCGACTTTAGCCCATCGAGGTGAACATCTGTTCCACCTAGCGGATCGGGTCCACATTGTGGAACAACCTATACGTCGACGATGACCGTGACTGGCCCGTCGTTGACGATCGCGACCAGCATCTCGGTTCGAAAGCGGCCAGTGGCGACCGTCGCCCCGAGCGCGCGTAAATGGTCCACCACGGCCTGCAGCAGCGGTTCGGCGTACTCGGGTCGCGCGGCCGCCATCCAGCTCGGGCGCCGCCCCGCAGTCGTGTCGCCGTACAGGGTGAACTGACTGACGATCAGGACTTCACGGGTAGTGTCGGCAACGCTCAGGTTCATCACCCCGTCGGCGTCGTCCATCACTCTCAGATGCCAGATTCTCTCGGCCAGCCTTCGGGCTTGGTCCGGGCCATCGTCGTGAGTGACTCCGACGAGAACACACAAGCCCCGACCGATTTCACCAACGAGCTCAGGGTCGCCATCAGTCACGACGACCATCACACTCGCCGACTGCACTCGCTGCACAACTCCACGCATGGGCCATCACGGTACGCGTACATGAGGAAGAATGACCAGATGATCGAACTGGTGGCGGGCGACACATGGATGACGGTCCATCCAGACGAGGGTGGTCGCATTGGCCGGTTGCAGGTGAACGGTCAAGCGCTCCTCAACGACAACCCTGCGGAGATGCCGTTTACCTGGGGCTGCTACCCGATGGTGCCGTGGGCCGGCCGGGTGCGTCGCGGTCGATTCAGCTTCGACGAGCGCAGCTACCAGCTGCCGATCAACATGCCGCCGCATGCCATTCACGGCACCGGCTTCGTCAGCCGGTGGGAAGTACTGGACGCCGGGCTGGACTATTGCGACATGGCCACCGACCTACCGTGGGCGTTCGGCGGTCGCGCCACCCAACACCTCCAACTCGATGAGCACGGTTTGGCCGCCGTGTTGTCCGTGTATGCCACTGCCCACACCATGCCGGCGGTCATCGGCTGGCATCCATGCTTCACCAAGCCCCAGTCGGTCGACCTCGAGTTCGCCAACATGTACCCCCGCGACGACGACTACATGCCGCTGGCCCAACTGGTCACGCCACCCCCGAAGCCGTGGGACGACTGCTTTACCGAACCGCTCGGCCCACTTCGATTGCACTACCCACGACTGACGGTCACGGTCGAGAGCGACTGCGACCATTGGGTGGCGTACGACATGCCAGAGCACATCACATGTGTCGAGCCGCAGAGCGGTCCGCCCGACGCGTTCAACATCGGCGGCGCGACTCGCCTCCAACCTGGCGACCTGCTGCAGCGTCACATGAGCATCCGCTGGACCTCGCGGCAGTGACCACATCCGCAAAGTTCCGATGAAAGTGAAAGGAACGTCGCTCTCCCTGCTCTGACCAGCAAGGAGAAGGACACATGCACCATGCCCGAGACGCGCGCCGACGCCCAATTGGTTGCCGCCTACACGGCCGGAGATCGTGGCGCGCTCGCGGGCATCTACGACCGGTTCTCCGCCGGTCTCTACGACACGGCGGCGGCCATGCTGCGCGACAGGCACGAAGCGGCAGACGCAATGCAGGACGTCTTCCTGATCGCTGCCGAACGCATGGGGCAGTTGCGCGAGCCGGAGCGACTCAAACCGTGGCTGTACGCAATCCTGCGCAACGAGGTCTACCGCCGCAGCAAGAAGCGCGGCCGCATGCTGCCCACAGACTTCTCCGCGATGGATGCGCCTGAGATGGCGGCTCCAACGGCGCCCGACGCTGATGGCGAGGCGCTCTCCGCAGCCGAGCTCGGCGAACTGGTACGTCGCGCAGCCTGTGGACTGGACGAACGCGACCAGCTGGTACTCGAGTTGAGCGTTCGTCAAGGCCTCCAGGGCAGCGACCTCGCCGCCGCGCTGGGCATCAGTGCCGAGCAGAGCTACACGCTGGTGCACCGCATGCGCGACCGCGTCGAACGCAGCCTCGGTGCACTCGTGGTAGCGCGCGCCGGTCGCAAGGACTGCAAGGACCTGGCCGATGTCCTCAAAGGATGGGACGGCGAGTTCACGGTGCTCGTTCGCAAACGGGTGTCGCGCCACATCGAGAACTGCGAAACCTGCGAACGCACTCGTAAGAAGACGATCCCACTCGCACTGCTCGGCGCCGCACCAGCGTTCGCCGCACCGATTGCCTTGCGCGACCAGATTCTTTCGAAGGCCGGCACGCCGGGCGCCGCACCACCGCACGCCTACCAGTTCGATGCCGACGGCGGCTTCCCCAGGTTGCTGCGCAGCGTTCGACGTCCCGCGGCGATGGTCGCAGTCGCGGCGGTGGTCTTGATCGGCCTCGGTGGTGGCGTGATCGTGGCCGCAACCATGTCCGGCGACGCGACGGTGGCACCACTCACGACCGTCTTGACCACATCGATGAGCACCGAGCTGTCGGTCACGACGACCATTCCAACGACATCCAGCTCGTCACCGAGTAGCTCCACATCCACCAGTTCGACCTCGACCGCGACGACATCGACGACTTCGACTTCGACAAGCTCACCTCCCGCGTCGACAACCACCGCTGTCCCAGCCACAACACCACCCGCCCCCGGCGCGCTCAGCCTCTCGAGCAGCGTTCTCGATCTCGGGCCTGGTACCGCCTCGGGATCGTTCACGGTCACCAATTCCGGCGGCCGCTCCATCACGTGGTCCAACAACGGCAGTACCTTTCCGTTCGTCCTTGACATTGCGGGCGGCACGCTGCCGCCCGGCGCGTCACAGGTCGTGACGGTCACACTCGACCGAGGCCCGCTGGCCGAGGGCGATCTGCAAGCGGCGGCGCTGCTCACCGGGCCTGACGGTGCGGTCAAGAAGGTCACGCTCCTGGGCCGCACCGAGCGAGCGCCGAACTTGACGTTGAAGAACGGCCCCAGTGGTGAGCTGCTGGCATGCCAATGGAGCGCGCCGAACATCTACGTCGACTACATCGATGAGTCGGCGATTCAGGTCCCGGCCAGCGTGCAGTGGACGGGGCCGAGCACCGGTGCTGCCGACCTGGCCGATCGCGCCGGCGCTGCTGTGTACGGCGAAATGATGTCCATCGCCTCGCCACCCGCAGGGGTGTACACGTACACGGTGTACGTCTCCGACATACGTGGCAACGTTGCCACTGTCTCGGGCGTATTCACCGTCATAGCCTGCTGAGCACGCGACTATCTGACGACTGGCGTCACACCGCGTTGCACTTGCGTGACAGCTACCGGCGGGTAACCCTGCCCCGGTAGCCTTGCCACCCATGTCTGCAGTACCCCACCGGCCAACGACACAGGCCGGGGCTCAGGGGCTCGACCCCAATGCCCCGCTGAAGATCGCCTATCTCACCTACCGCGGCAAGCCGCACGTGGGTGGCCAGGGCGTCTACACACGTCACCTCACCAAGGCACTGGTCGACCTCGGCCACACCGTCGAGGTCTACAGTGGGCAGCCGTATCCGGTGCTCGACGAACGGGTCACGCTGCACAAGCTGCCCAGTCTCGATCTGTGGAACGACCACTTTCCCGGCCGCTTCCCCGGCTACTGGGAGATCAAGAGCAAGGGCGATGCTGCCGAGGTGTTCACCCACCTGAAGGGCACATTCGGTGAGCCGCTCGGGTTCAGCGTGCGGGTGTACGAGGCGTTGAAGAAGCGCACCGGCGACTTCGATCTGGTGCACGACAATCAGTGCCTCGGCTACGGCATTCTTGGCATCGAGAGGATGATGCCCACCATCGTCACCTTGCATCACCCGATCACGCGCGACCGCGCGTTGGAGATGGCGCACACCAAGGGTCGCCGCAAGCGTTGGAGCATTGGCCGCTGGTACAACTTCGTGAAGATGCAGGGCCGCGTGGCCAGCCGCATGCCCCGGGTCGTCGTGGTCAGCGAGAACAGCATCAAGGACATCCACAGCGACATGAAGGTCAGCCTCGACCGAATGAAGCTCGTGCCCGTTGGCGTCGATGCCGAGTTGTTCACTCCGCTGCCCCACGTGACGCGGCAGTCCGGTCGGCTCATCACCACCGCGTCCGCCGACGTTGCGTTGAAGGGTTTGTCGTACCTGCTGGAAGCAATGGCCAAGCTGCGCACCGAGCGCGACGACATTCGCCTCACCATCATCGGCAAGCCGCGTGAGGGTGCCAGCAACGATCTCATCGACAAGCTGGGCCTGCGCCCACACATCGACTTCGTGTCGGGCGTGACGGATGAGCGAATCGTCGAGCTCTACGCCGAGGCCGAGCTGGCCGTCGTGCCCAGCCTGTACGAGGGCTTCAGCCTTCCCGCCATCGAGGCCATGGCAACGGGTATCTGCCTGGTCGCCACCGACGGCGGTGCGCTGCCCGAGGTCACGGGCCGCGACGGCGACACCGTGTTGCAGTGCAAGGCCGGCGACGTCGAGGCGCTCGCTTCCACCATCCGCCGCGGCCTCGCCGACCCCGAGCTTCGCTCGCGTGTGGGGCTGGCTGGTCGGGCACGCGTCGTTGATCGTTGGACGTGGAAGCACTGTGCCCAGATGACCGTCGACCAGTACCGCGAAGTGCTGGCCATGCCTGCCAACGTCGCCAAGCTGGAGAAGAATGGCCGTCTACGCAAGAACGGTCGACCGCATCAAACAAGGACCATATAGCTCTTGCTCACCATTCGATTCGATCGGCTCGGCCTGCAGCCCGGCGACCTCGTGCTCGACGCGGGTGCCGGCTTCGGCCGTCACGCGTTCGAGATCGCTCGACGCGGAGCCAACGTCGTCGCGCTCGATTACATGGCCGATGAGGTCATCCAGACCCGCGGCACATTCGGTGCAATGGTCGAAGCCGGCGAGATTCCCGAGGCCCGCTATGTCGGCGCGCTGCAGGGCGACGCCACCCGCCTGCCCTTCGCCACCGGCTCGTTCGATCGTGTTATCACCAGCGAAGTGCTGGAACACATCCAGGACGACGTTTCAGCGATCTCCGAGCTCGTGCGTGTCTTGAAGCCGGGCGGCACATTCGCGGCCACCGTGCCCACGTGGTACCCGGAGAAGATCAACTGGCTGCTCAGCAACGAGTACCACGCTCCCAAGTCGGTGGGTGGGCACGTTCGTATCTATAGCGCTACTGAGCTGAAGGCGAAGCTGCGAGCCGCCGGTCTCGAGGTGTTGGGAAGCCATCACGCGCACGCCTTGCACTCGCCGTACTGGTGGCTGAAGTGCGCTGTCGGCCCGCGAGACAACGACAACCCGCTCGTCACTCGCTATCGCAAAGTGCTGGAGTGGGAGATCACCGAGCAGCCGAAGTCGCTCGCACTGCTCGAGCGCGGGTTGGCTCCCGTGATGGGCAAGAGCTTCATCGTGTACGGACAAAAGCTGTCAGCAGGA
Organism: Acidimicrobiales bacterium; assembly: GCA_038328705.1. GTDB lineage: Bacteria > Actinomycetota > Acidimicrobiia > Acidimicrobiales > Ilumatobacteraceae > UBA668. The sequence goes on from JBBQMG010000024.1 coordinate 15,746, forward strand.
ATGGCGAACCAGTGAGTCGCGTTCCGGACCTGGAGGGCGTGCTCAGCGCCGACGAAGTGGTGCAGACGGCAGAGTCGATCGCGGCACTGCAGCTGGACACGGGCATGATCCCGTGGTTCCCCGGCGGTCACTGCGACCCGTGGAACCATGTCGAAACCGCGATGGCCCTCGACGTCGCCGGCCTGCACGGTCCGGCGGAGCGGGCCTACGAATGGTTGATGGACATCCAGTTGCCCAATGGCAGCTGGTGGAACTACTACCTGCCCGACGGGTCGGTGGAGGAAGCCAAACTGGACACCAACGTGTGCGCGTACATCGCGACCGGGGTATGGCATCACTGGCTGTGCACGTGGGATCGTGGCTTCGTCGACCACCTGTGGCCCACGGTGCAGCGCTCACTCGACTGGGTACTCGGGATGCGCAAGCCGAACGGCACCCCGCTGTGGGCGTGTACCGAGGACGAGCGTCCGTGGGACTATGCCTTGCTGACGGGTTCGTCCAGCATCTCGCACGCGCTGCGTTGCGGCACACAGCTGGCGGAGTTGATCAACGAGCCGCGGCCTGAATGGACGCAGGCGAGTGCCTTGCTCGCCGACGTGGTCGCCAATCAGCCCGACGCGTTCGAGCCCAAGGACCGTTGGGCGATGGACTGGTACTACCCGGTGCTGACCGGTTGCATGACAGGCGAGCAGGCCAAGACTCGGCTCAGCGACGGCTGGTCCACATTCGCGATAGAGGGCCTGGGCATCCGTTGCGTGAGCGACGAGCCGTGGGTCACCGCCAGCGAGACCGCGGAGGCGTCGATCGCGCATGCGGCCATCGGCGATGTCTCGACGGCCACCGATCTTCTCGCCTGGACGCGGCCGCATCGTCGGGATGACGGCGCCTACGACACGGGCATCGTGTACCCGTCGCTCGTGCGCTTCCCACCCGATGAGACCAGCGCCTACACCGGTGCCGCAGTCATCCTCGCCGCCGATGCCATCACCGGCGCCAGCGCCGCCGCCAACGTCTTCGTCCCCCGCCCAACCGACTGACCCGACCAACCGTTTGTGCACTTTCAGTCGCTCGGCGAGCGAAAGTGCTCAAACGCGAACCGCAATGCCCGCTCACCACGGTGAAGTGACGCGCTTGTTGGGCTGTGAGGCAAGTGGGCGACGCAACAACGCGTCACTTCCGGAGTTGCCGTCGTTGCGTGGCAGAGTTGCCGGTATGACTGAGCGATTGCGAATGGGGTTGGTAGGGGCTGGGCCGTGGGCGCACCTCTTCACAGGGCCGATGCTGGCGGCTTCATCGGACGTGGAGTTCGTGGGCATCTGGTCGCGGCGACCCGAACCGGCTGCCGGGTTGGCACAGCACCACGGCGTGCGCGCCTTGCCAGAACTCGACGACCTGTTCGATGCCTGCGATGCCATCACGTTTAGTGTGCCACCCTCGGTGCAGGCAACCCTGGCCGCACGAGCCGCGGCTGCTGGATTGGCTGTCTTGCTGGACAAGCCCGTCGGCGGCAACCTTGCCCAGGCCGAGGCGCTGGCCGCGGCCATCGATGCGGCCGGCGTCGTTTCACAGGCGATCTTCACCAACCGCTACTTCGACTCGACTCGGGCGTTCATCGCACAAGCCAGAGCCTTCGATTCCTATGGCGGTCGCGCTGCGTTCTTCGGTGACGGCTGTGTACCAGGCACGTACTTCGCCACCCCGTGGCGCGTTGCAGAAGGCGGCCTGCTCGACCTCGGGCCGCACGTGTTGGACAGTCTCGACGCGGCTCTGGGAACCATCCTCAGCATCAAGGCCACGGGTGACCCGCAGCGCCTGGTGCTCTTGGAGTGCGCGCACGACAACGGCCGCATCAGCCAAGCAGCACTGTCGGCAACCACCAAACAGGCTGGCGGCCTGATGGTGGAAGTACACGGATTGGAGGGCAAGCTCTCGCTCGACGTCAGCGCCTTCTCACCGGAGAAGTCGGCCGCCGAGTTCGCGACCGCGCAACGCACCATCCTCAGCGAGTTCGCGGCCGCTGTGCGCAGCGGTACGAGCCACGAACTGGATGTGCATCGAGGTGTCCACCTGCAACGTCTCATAGAGGACGCCTCGCACCAGCTGGCCGGTACGAAGTGAAGCCCGCCAGCGTTCGTGAGATCATGGGCGTTCCGGCTCTTCCACCTCCGGGCGTGGTCAAACTGGGGGCACGGGCTCGCGGTTGGGTTGGCCGCGCGCACCGTTCGATGGTGCCACCGCCGGTACGAGTGCTCGAAGGGTTGTTCGGGCTGCTCGACTATGGCGCCCTCGTCGCCTTGGACGAGTTGGGGCTGCCGTCCGCGCTCAATCGCAAGATGACAGTCCAAGACCTGGCGACCGTTCTGCAGGTTCCAGTCGACGGTGTCGAGCGGCTGGTGCGCTATTCAGCGACGCGAGGATGGTTGAAGCTCGATCGTCGCGGCCGTGTCACACCGAATAGCACCACCGAGTTCCTCCGTGCCACACACCCTGGCGGTTGGTCCGCGTGGGTGCCATTCCTCGCGGGCGAGGACGTGGTTGCCTCGGTCACTTCGCTTGGGGAAGCGATTCGCACCGGCAACGACGCCTTTCATCTGGCAAATGGGGCCACCTTCTTCGACTGGATGGCGGCACACCCAACCCGGCATCAAGCCTTTGATGCGGCGATGGCGGCTGGCGGCCAGATGCACGGCGTGACGCTGTCGACGGCGCTCGACTGGTCGGCCTCGCGCCGCGTGTGCGACATCGGTGGTGGTGACGGTGCACTATTGCGCACGCTGTTGAACAAGCAGGCCCATTTGTCGGGCGTTGTTGTGGACCTGCCGGAGGTGACCTCGAGAACGATGCCAGCCGAGCGCCTGGAGATAGTCGGCGGCGATGCGTTCCAACAGGTGCCAGCCAACTGCGACACCTACCTGTTTGTCAACGTGTTGCACGACTGGGGCGACGACGACGCAGTCCGGCTGCTGTCACGTGCAGCGGCTGATGGGCCGACTGATACTCGCATTGTTGTCGTCGAGGGCCACCGCACACGCCGACCGGCCGACGACATCTCGGCCCGCACCGATCTGCTGATGCTGGCCCTCGCGCCCGGCGGCAGAGAACGCACAGAGCGGCAGTTCGAGGAGTTGGGTCGCAGGGCTGGTCTCCGGCTCGACAAGACGGTGCCGCTGGCGAGCACCGACTACGCCCACATCTTCACCCGCTGACCTCGGGCAACCCGGCCGGAAGGCGGCGTGGAACGATGTTGGAGTGAGGTTTGACGACTCACTGTCGGCCGAGAAGTTGGAGACGGCGGCAACCGAACTGCGTCGGCGCCCGTCTCATTGGGTGAGCACACACGACATGAGGACGAACCGTGCACGATGGTGAGTACGACGAATTCTTCCGGGCCACCTAACCCCGGCTGGTGGCGATCGGCATGACGATGTCGTCGTCGCGTCCTGTGGCACAGGAACTGGCGCAGGAGACCATGCTGCGGGCGTACCACCGTCGCGACGAACTGAGCTCGTACGACTCACCGCTCGCGTGGTGCCGGCGGGTGATGTCGAACCTGATCATCGACCATTACCGCTCCACCATGGTCGAGCATTCCGTCGTGACCCGCTTACGCGTCGACCGAATCGGCGCCAACGAGGCGACGAATGACCCAGCGGTCGCCGCCGCGAGCCCGCGTTGGGAGAACCTGATCGCCCCGCTCACCGCACCGCAACGAGCGATCGCGACGCTCTACTACGCCGAGGACCTGCCCGTAAGAGCGATCGCCAGCAGCCTGGGCATCTCGCCCGGCACCGTCAAATCGACGCTCTCCAAGGCGCGGGCCAGCCTGCGCCGCCATCTCGCCGCACAACAGGAGGCGCACTCATGAACGACCGACCCCAGATAAAAGGCACCGACCCAGCTGGGGCAACACTGCGCGCCAGCGCCGTTACCGCCGCGACCGCCCACCAAGCCGAGGTGACCGATGACGAGACCGACGCCGCGCTCGCCGCCGTTCGGGACCGCATCGCTGAGGGCGACGCGGGCCGCCCCGCAGTGCTGCCGCGACCTCGCACTGTCGAACGCTGGCGCACCTGGGCCGCGCAAGCAGCACTGATCGCAATCGTCGCCGGTGGCGCAATCGCGCTCGGTCAGCGAAGCGACGACCGGAAGTCGATCGTCCCCGCCGCAGACCCGACCGCATCCATCGTCACGAACTCCACCGATGTGCCAACGACACAAACCACAACCCAGACACCGACGAGCGAGGCCACGACAACACCCACGACAACACCTGCCACGTTCGCGCTGGTGCAGCCGATCATCCCCTACTTCTGCGCGAGCGATTACACCTGCACCCAACTGGCCAACACCGATGACGGCCGCATCGTCGCGTACGAACCAACGGGCGAGGAGCTCGTGGTCTTCGACAGTCTGGGGGTGAGCGAAGTGCAGCGCATCTCGCTCGCAGAGCCGCTCGCCGATGCCTTCCCCTCCTTCGTCGACGTGGGTCCGGACGACGTCGTCTACCTGAGCATCAACACGCCAGGCATCACCGACCCGTCGAGAGATCTGCTCGCTATCCCGCTGAGCGGACCTGCGGCGGGCACCGTCGTCAAGCGTTGGACCGGCCTTGACGGCACGGGCGACAGCACCATCGTGCCCCAGGTGGACGGCTTGGTCGTCGTCGGCTGTTGCGGATTCATGGAAGCCCGCCCTGCCGCTGACGCCACCCGCTACCCGTACGTCGATCGCAGCGGAACGACCATCACCTCCTCGACTCACGCCACCTTCCGCCTTGATCTCACCCCAGGGGCCGGCACACTGGTGCGGATCGACAACGGCATCGAGACGGCATTCGCGCTGCCGAGCGAGTTCCAAGCTCCACGCGACTTCCCCATGGTGGTAGCCACCGATGACGGTGGCGCCGTTGCTCTGGATTGGATCGACCTCGCCGACGGTGGAGGCATGCTCATCGCCCACTTCCTGGCCGCGACGAGTGACAATCCGGCACGTGTCGACGTGTACAGGGTCGACACGGCTCAGAACGCTCAGATCGCGCTGATGGAACCGACCGACTCCGTGCTCGTGGCGGACGGCGACCACTTCACACGGAAGCGAGTCGCCGACATCGCCACACAGATCTGAACAAAGCGAAGCGACCGGCGTGACGAGTCCGCCCGGCCGCCTGGCGTGGCACGATGGTGGGGTGAGCTTTCCGACGACTGACGACCTCTCCACACTGGCCAACGACGCGCTGCAGGCATGTGGCGCACAGCAGATGGGCGTTGGCCCACACGGCGCGCGTACACCCATCACTGGCGCAACGCTGGGCTTTCTGCCCGCCACCGACGACGTGGACACGATGGTCTCCAAGTCGGCCGAGGCGTACACCGCGTGGCGCACCGCCCCCGGCCCATTACGCGGCGAGCTTGTCCGACGATTGGGTGAGCAGCTGCGCATCCACAAGGCCGACCTCGCCCGCATCGTGACGCTCGAGGCCGGCAAGATCGAAAGCGAAGCGCTCGGCGAGGTGCAAGAGATGATCGACATCTGCGACTTCGCCGTCGGCCTCAGCCGCCAGTTGCACGGCCTCACCATTGCCAGCGAGCGCCCCGGCCACCGCCTGATGGAGCAGTGGCACCCGCTCGGCCCGGTCGCCGTCATCACCGCCTTCAACTTTCCCGTCGCGGTGTGGAGTTGGAACGCTGCGCTCGCGCTGGTCTGCGGCAACCCGGTCATCTGGAAGCCCAGCGAGCTGACTCCACTGACGGCGATGGCGACGCACGCGCTGTTCGAGAAAGCCTGCGCCGGCATGGAGGTGCCCGCACACTTGAACCAGGTACTGCTCGGCGACGGTGCCGCCGGAGCCGAGCTGGTGGCGCACGAAGGCGTGCCGATCGTGAGTGCCACCGGCAGCACTGCGATGGGGCGCAAGGTCGCACCCGTGGTGGCCGGTCGCTTCGGCCGCAGCATCTTGGAACTGGGTGGCAACAACGCGGCCATCATCGCCCCCAGTGCCGACATGGAGCTGGTGGTGCGCGGCGTCACGTTCTCAGCTGCCGGCACGGCGGGCCAACGGTGCACCAGCCTGCGCCGCCTCATCGTCCACCAGTCGCGACTGGAGGAAGTCACCAGCCGGCTTGCGACAGCCTTCGGAAGTCTGCCCGTCGGTAACCCGTACGCCGCCGGCACGTTGGTCGGGCCGTTGATCAACCTGACCGCGTTCGGCCGTATGGGCGCCGCGCTGGCGACTGCTCAAGCCGATGGCGGAAGCGTATTGGTCGGCGGAGAGCGCCATTTCGCAGACGAAGCCCCTTCAGCGGCATACGTGCGACCAGCAATTGCGGTGATGCCGGGCCAGACCGAGATCGTTGCCACCGAGACGTTCGCGCCGATCCTGTATGTGATGACGTACGACAGCTTCGAGGAAGCTGTGCACCTGCAGAACGACGTTCCGCAGGGGCTGGCCAGCAGCATCTTCACGACCGACGTTCGCGAGGCCGAGCGTTTCTGCAGCGCGGCGGGTAGCGACTGCGGCATCGCCAATGTCAACATCGGCCCCAGCGGCGCCGAGATCGGAGGCGCGTTCGGCGGCGAGAAGACGACGGGTGGAGGCCGCGAAAGCGGCAGCGATTCGTGGAAGGGCTACATGCGACGGACTACCAACACCGTCAACTACAGCAACGAACTACCTCTCGCCCAAGGCGTGCAATTCGGCTGATCAGCGCCGACCAATAGCGACCCGGCAGTATTCTCGGATCGTGAGTTGGATCGACCAGATCGTCGAGCAACAGATCGCCGCTGCTATCAAGCGTGGCGACCTCGACACACCGGCGCATCTGCGCGGCAAGCCGCTGGACCTCGACACGCAACGCAGCGACGGCTGGTGGGCAGAGCAGTTCGTCCGCAACGAACGCAGCAGGCTTCTCCGCGACGAATCGATGCCCGAACGGGCCAAGCGGGCCGCCACCTTCTGGCGCGCCGAATCGCCCGCCGATCTCACAGTTCTCATCACCAACGCTAATAGCTGGACCGTCGGCGTCAACCAACACCTGCGGCCCGCAGATCAACTCGATCTCTTCGATCCCTCAGAAGTGATGGCCGACTGGCGACTCGCCCGCCGGCCGTAGGGGCGGTTCAGCTGACCCGACGCAACACGCGCAGACTGCCGGCGGCGCTGACCTCTTCGAACGAACCGCTGTCGACCGCGGGGCGGAAGATGCGTTCGTAGGGCGGGCGGCCGCCGTCAGCCGGATTCGGAAACACGTCGTGGATGGCCAAGGTGCCACCGAGCGCAACGTGGGGCGTCCAGCCTTCGTAGTCCAGCCGCGCCGGTTCATCGCCGTGCCCACCGTCGATGAACAAGAACGCAAGCGGCGAGGCCCAATGGGCGGCGACCGCTGACGACTGGCCGATGACGGCGAACACCACATCCTCCAAGCCCGCGTCGTGGATGGTGTCACGAAACGTTGGCAAGGTGTCCATCTTGCCGGTTCGCTGGTCGACCACTGACGTGTCGTGGTGCTCCCAACCGGCCTGATTCTCCTCGCTGCCGCGATGATGGTCGACGGCGAAAACCACTGTGGTCGATGCACGCGCAGCGCCGCCCAACCACACAGTCGAGCGGCCGCAGTACGAGCCGACTTCGAGGAACGGCAGGCCAGGCACAGCAGCGCCCGCAGCGACGGCTGCGGTGTACAACGCGTCGCCTTCATCGGGCGGCATGAAGCCCTTGGCAGCGAGTGCGCAGGCACGCAGTTCGGCAGTGAGCGCAAGAAGGGACATGGCGGCACCATAATCGCAAGCATGAATTCGCCAGTTGACCGTACGCAGGCACAGGCAATTCTTCGCGCGCACCGGCCGATGATCGTGCTCAGTGCCGTGGTCGCGTCGGCGGCCATCGGGCTGCACCGAACGGGCCACACATGGGGTGACGACTTCACGCTCTACCTGCGCCAGGCGCGCAGCCTGATCGACGGCAATATCGGCCAGGTGATTGCCGACAACCATTTCAACGTCAACAACGCAGCCAAGCCAGGCTTCAGCCCGTACGTGTACCCCTGGGGTTTCCCGATCCTGTTGGCACCGTTCTACCGAGTCTTCGGGCTGAACTACGCCGCGCTCAAACTGGTCGAGGTGGCCAGTCTCATCGCCTTTCTGTGGGGCTACCACGCAATTGTGTGCCGCAGGATGTCCCGCTGGCTCGCGTTCGCGGCCGTCGCCTCGATCGGCACGACGATGGCCTACCTCGTACACACCGACAAGGTGGTCAGCGAGTTCCCGTATATGGCCGCTGTAGTGGCGACACTGTGGTGGCTGGACCGCCTACGACGTGACCATCAGCTACTCGACCTCGCCACCCGTCGGCACTTGCTGATCCTCGGCGTGTTGGCCATGAGCGTGTTCAACGTACGTCGCGAGGGCCTGGCCGTCGTGGGCGCGATCGCGGTCGCGCAGTTGCTGGACATGCGCGGCCGGTGGCGCATCGCTAATCGCATGCAGGTGGCGACGCCGTACCTCGCCTTCCTCGGCAGCGTCATCCTCCTCCAACTGATGCTGCCCAGCGCGCTGGCGCCCGAGTACGAAGGGTCGGGTCTGCACCAAACTTGGTCGAAACTGCAGGGTCCGTTCCGCACGGCCTTTGCCGACCAACTCGGCTTCCCCGAACTGGCCGGGGTTGGCCTGCTGCTCGTCTTCCTGCTGGTGGTCGCGGGAGTGGTCATCCGACTATGGAAGTCACCATCGACCGACGCTCCACTCGCCACGTTCGCGATCGGGTCGATGGTCATCGTCGGCACGATTCCTGCGGTGGCCGACCGGTACCTCCTGGCCATCACACCGTTCGCGGTCTACTTCGCCGCGCAGGCGGTGACAGCGATCCCGCTCCCGCGCAGCTTCGGCGCCCGCAAACTGAGCGCCGGGCTGGCGACGCTGCTGCTCGCCGCCGTCACCGTCTGGCACGTCAGCGACATTCCAGCCGCCGTCAGCCAGTCACAGAGGTTCAACGACGCCGGCAAGGTACAGGACGGACCTGGGGCGCCCTACGCGCAGGCCGCCTTCGGCGCCATCCGCACGTTCACGCAACAGGAGGATGTGGTTGCCTTCTTCAAGGTGCGAGCGCTCACATTTTACACCGATCGTCGTGGCGTGCAGTCCGACGTGTTGGAGCTCGTGCGCCAGCGCGCCGACTACTTCATGATGCGGCGCGGTAGTGCCTTCAGTCAGCCGTTGGTCGACGCCACCGAGGCCGCCGGCATGGGTTGGGTAGAAGCCTGGAGCGACAGCGACTGGGTGTTGTGGCGTCTGCCCGTGTACGAATCCAGCTGACGCCTGCGAGACTTGTTCACAATGACAGCGCTCGACGAACTCGTGACCCTGCTCGATCTGGAAGCAATCGAGGTGAACCTGTTTCGTGGCGTCTCGCCCGACGAGAACCGGCAGCGAGTGTTCGGCGGTCAGGTGGCAGGACAGGCCCTCGTGGCGGCTACCCGCACGGTGGAGTCCGACCGTCAGGTGCACTCGCTCCACGCATACTTCCTGCGACCGGGCGACCCCAACGTGCCCATCCTCTACGAGGTCGACCGCATCCGCGACGGCCGCAGTTTCACGACGCGCCGCGTCGTCGCCATCCAACATGGCAAGGCGATCTTCAACCTGCAGACCAGTTTTCATGTAGCCGAATCGGGGCTCGACTATCAGGTGCCGATGCCGTTGAATGTGCCATCCGCCGAGACCCTGCCGGACTTCAAGACACGCATGGCACCGTTCAAGGATCGGATGGGCGAAATGTACGATCGCCCGCGCCCTATCGACCTGCGGCACCTCGGCACCGACCCGTTCAGTCGTAACGGGCAATCCGCCGAAGGCCAACAGGTATGGCTGCGTGCGGATGGCACGCTGCCGGACGACCCCACGCTGCACGCATGCATCGTCACGTACGCCAGCGACATGACGTTGCTCGACACCACGATCTTGCCGTTCGGCCTCTCGTGGGAAACGCCCGGCATGCAGATGGCCAGTCTCGACCATGCGATGTGGTTCCACCGGCCGTTCCGTGCCGACGATTGGCTGCTCTACGACCAACGCCCCATTTCCACCAGCGGTGCCCGTGGCCTCGCCGGTGGCAACATCTTCACGACCGACGGCGCCTTGGCCATCACCGTGGTGCAAGAGGGCCTCGTGCGGGTGCCACACGCATGAGACGCTCATTCGCCGCCGTGCTCGGTGCCACCTTCCTACTCGCGGCCTGCGGAGCCGATGGAGACGACTCGCTACCGGTTGCGAGCGCGCCCGCGGTCACGTTCTCGACGACACCGCCAGCGTCGGTACCCCCAACCACGTATGGTGCGGCGCCCACAGACACGGCGCAAACGGAATCGACGGCCGACACCAGTCCGGCAACCACCGTTCCCGCGCTCGCGGCCGAACAGGTGACATTTGCCCCGTTCGCCAGTGATCTCGCCAGTCCTGTCGACCTGGCCTGGCGCACTGGTGACAGTGCCCTCTACGTGGTGCTGCAGGGCGGCTCCATCGTGCCGTTGCGCGGCGGCGCCGCTGGCTCACCAGTCCTCGACGTCAGTGGTTCGATCAAGGGCGGTGGAGAGCAAGGGCTGCTCGGCCTGGCGTTTCACCCCACCAAACCTCTTGCGTACGTGAACTACACCGACACGGACGGCAACACCGTCATTGCCGAGTACGCGGTCGGCGGTGACGGCACGTTCGACCCGGCGAGCGCACGGAAACTGTTGACCATCGATCAGCCGTACGGCAACCACAACGGCGGCAACGTCGAGTTCGGTCCCGACGGCTATCTCTACATCGGCATGGGCGACGGCGGCTCGGCGAACGACCCCGAACGACGGGCGCTCAACGTCAGTCAGTGGCTCGGCAAGATCCTTCGAATCGACCCGACCCCAGATGGCGACCAGCCGTACACCATTCCCGCCGACAACCCGTTCGTCGACGTCACCGGGGCCAGGCCGGAGATCTGGTCAGTCGGTGTGCGCAACCCGTGGCGCTTCACGTTCGACTCGGCCACAGGCGACCTGTGGATCGGTGATGTCGGTCAGGGTGAGTGGGAGGAGATCGACCTCGCCCGCGCGGTCGATGGCGGTGGCCGCGGTCTGAACTTCGGCTGGAGCGCGTTCGAAGGAACTCACCGGTTCAACAACGACCAGGCGGCGGAGGGTGTTACCATGCCGATCTTCGAATACCAGCACGGCGAAGCAGGTTGTTCGGTGAGCGGCGGCGATGTCTACCACGGCAGCGAGGTGCCATCGCTGGCCGGTTGGTACCTGTTCAGCGACTATTGCAGTGGCATCGTGACAGCGCTGCAGCAGACCGACGGTGCGCTGACTGGCCAGTTGGAACTGGGTATGGTCAGCGGCGTCAGTGCCATCTGCTCTGGCCCCGACGGTCAGCTCTACGTGCTCTCGCTGAACGACAACGCGATCTACCGCGTCGCAGCCGCATAGTCGAGCCGCTACGACACTCGTTCGAACTGAACGGTGCGTTTGTCGACGTCGACGGCGACCAACTTCACGCGAAGATGGTCGCCTGGCTCGACACCGTGTGCTTTGACCTTGGCGACCACCGCGACTTCCAACAACTGGATACGCGTCCCGTCGGCGTCATCGTCCACGACGACCGCATCGAATGACTCACCCTCGTGGCCGTGCAGGATGACCGCCTCGGCCAGATCGAGCACAGCGCGATCGATGCGGCTACCGGTCGAGTCGGCGCGGTCCATCGGTTCGGGCAGCAGCGGGAGCGCCGCGGCGACGTCGTCTGGCACGGCGTTGCCGTTCGCGATTGCCAACACGACCTGCACGACGTAGCGGTCAGCCAGACGACGCAGCGGTGCGGTCGCGTGGGCGTAGGTAGCAGCCATCGCCGAGTGCCATGGAATCACGCCTGCAGTGAACTGCTGATAGTCGGCGCCGCCACCGGCACGTCGCGCCGCCAACATGAAGGCCGCCTGCTTCGGGTCACGCGCATCGAGCGTGCGAGAGAACGTCGCCAGTGACTTCTCGGCCGGCCAGTCCATATCGAAGCCGCGAGCGGTGTGACGCAGCCGCTTCACTGCCCGCTCGTCGGGTTCCTTCATCACACGAAACAGGCCGGTGCTTGCATGAAACATCGCTTGCGCGACCGCGAGGTTGCAGGCCAGCGACATCGCCGCGTTCTGGTCTTCCGAGGCCAGCCGTGGCTGAAACACCAGCTCATACTGCTGGTCGCCAAAACGTTCCACCTGCTGATCCGGCGGCTCGATGGTGCCTGCACCGCGAGCTACCGCTGCTGCCTTGACACGACGTGCGAACTCCTCGAAGTCGGTCGGTAAGTCGGCGACGGAGACCGACTCGTACCCCAGTTTGGCGCGACTGCGAATTTTCGCCCGCTCGGCACCGTCGAGCACCGCGGCGCCATCGGTAGCCACACGCACGTGGAAGACCACCGCCGGCCGCGGGCCGTCAGGCAACAGGCTGGCCGCATCTTCGGCAAGCACGGGCGGGTACAACCCTGCCTTGCCGTCGGGCAGGTACAGGGTGGTGCCTCGCTTCCACGCCTCGCGGTCCAGCGCGTCGCCGGCTCGCACGAACCAGGCGACATCGGCGATGGCGTAGTGCAGGATCAGGTCGTCGCCGGCGCGCTCGATGGTGAAGGCCTGATCGAGATCGGTGCTGGTGGCCGGGTCGAGCGTGATGAACTCCCAACCCGTACGATCGACGTGTTCCGTCGGCTCGCGGTGGGCAGCGACGTCGGCGGCAGCAAGCACGTCCGGCGGAAACGAAAGCGGCACCGAGTACTGCGCACGAATAGCCGCCAATCCGGCATCCAGAGTGTGCCCCTTGTCGATCAACGAGCGCATGCTCGAACCTCATCTCGCCATCTGCCGGAGCGCGCGCACCGGCTCGCCGGACTGTACCCCCACCCCGTCCCACAACTTCGGCGCTGAGATGCGGTACTACCGCATGTGAACGCCGAAGCTGATTTCGGTTGGTCGCTGATCTATCGGCGGGCGCCCATGAACATGCCCTTCAGGGCGTCGTAGTGCTCGATGCAATGACCGGCACCCATCACCACGGCCTCCAGCGGCATGTTGGACATGCGAACCGGGACCTGCGTTTCCTTTTCGATGCGCTGCGCCAACCCGCGCAGCAGACCACCGCCACCGACGAGGTACATACCGCGGACCAGGAAGTCCTGGGCCAGCTCGGGTGGCGCCTTCGCAAGGCAACGCACCACTGAGGCGATGATGCTGCTGACGACGTCGTCGATCGCGAATCGGATCTCCTCGGGCGTGAGGATCACCGTCTTGGGGAGACCGGTCATCAAGTCGCGACCGCGTACTTCGGCCTGGCTCTCGTCCTCGGTCTCCGACGCGGAGCCGATGGCGACCTTCACTTCTTCCGCAGTGCGCTCGCCGATGGCGATTCCGTGCTCGCGCCGCACGTACGCCTGGATGGATGCATCGATGTCGAAGCTGCCAACCCGAACGGCCTCCAGCGCCACGATGCCACCGAGGCTGATGACAGCGGTCTCGCTGGTACCACCACCGATGTCGATGACCATGTTGCCGATGGGCTCGTCGATGGGCAGGTCGGCGCCGATGGCGGCTGCCATTGGCTGCTCGATGAGCTGTGCGTCGGCGGCACCGGCACGACGCGCCGCATCGGTGACCGCGCGCCGTTCGACTTCGGTGATGGCCGAGGGAACGCAGATGACCACCTTGGGTCGCGTGAAGCGGCTGACACCGACGCGCTGCAGCAGCAGGCGAATCATGCGCTCGGTGATCTCGAAGTCGGTGATAGCGCCACCGCGCAGCGGACGCACGGCAACGATGTAGCCGGGCGTGCGGCCGATCATCTGCCACGCCTCGCGGCCCGTTGCCAACACCTCACCGGTTTGGCGGTTGAGCGCGATCACGGAGGGCTCGTTGAGCACGATGCCCTTGCCCTTCATGTACACCAATGTGTTGGCCGTGCCGAGATCGATCGCGAGGTCGCGTGCCATTCTTCAGCCCTTCGGCTCTTCGTCGTCGCGCGGCTGGGGACGCACGCGGTCCATCACTTCACGGCGAGCTTCTGGCGACAGGGCATCGATGTGCTTGCGGAAACTGACAACGCCTGGCTCTTGGCGCGACGCGCCCTTGGACAGGATCACACCGATGACCACCACGATGATGACGGCAACAGCGACAACGACGTAGATCACGAGGCGACCTCACCGGGGGCCACCAGGTCGCTCGCGCCGGTGCCCCAGTCGGCACCCTCGGACCAGACTTCGTGCTTCCAGATCGGGGCGCTGGCCTTCAGCGCATCGATGACAAAGCGTGCTGCCTCGAACGCTTCAGACCGGTGCGGCGAACTGACGGCGGCAAGCACCGAACTCTCCATCAGTTCCAAGCGACCGGTGCGGTGCAGCAGCGCGACGCGACCTGTCTGTGGCCAACGCTGGCGGAGCTCGGCAACAATGGCCTCGAACGCCGGCACGATCTGCTCGTCGTATGCCTCGTAGGTGAGGTGGCTGACGCCTTCCCGCAGCTGACCCTGCTCGTCGACCGCATGGTCGCGCACAGTGCCACTGAACAGGACAACCGCGCCGCAGTCGGGCTGCAGACACCACTCGTACACGGCCCCCACGGGCAACACCTGGTCGGTGAGACCCAACCATGAGTTGCCAGTTACAGGAGAGCGCACAACTGGGCATGGTAGCCGTGATCGCGGTCGCAGCCACCGAGTGCAGCGCCGCGCGATCCCACTTGACGCGCGATCGTCACTAACCTCACCGATTCGTGAGCCGCAGCGAGTGGAACGATGACGAGCAGGACCATCCTGCTCCATTGCCCGCTCACGAGCGCGCCTGGCGGCACCCAAGCGAAATCGGTGAGCACGCGTGGATGTACTCGGAGCCACCGCTCGCAATCGGACGCGGCCTGACTGCGGCCACCGGCGCCATCGGCGGCCTGCTGGCGATGGCGGTGCTATGGACAATGCTGCCCACGCAGGCGGGTCGCAACGTCGTGGCCACCGCTCGGTCAACGATCGTTGAACTCACCGGCACCGGCCTCGTGACGGGCCGCTCGGCGATGCCCGGCGACACTGCTGCCTCCTTGCCGCAGGGCACCCCACCCATCGCCAGCGTGACCACTTCCGTTCGTCCGGCTGCCGGGTTCGACCCGCCGCAGACATCGGTGGCGACAACCATTCAGCGCTCCGTACCCACTTACGAGGTCGCCGTTGGCACCGCACGCACACCGGGGGCGGTGGCGGTCTCAGTCAACGGTGGCAGCCTGGTGATCACCACGGCACAGGCGGTCACCGCTGATCTGATGGTCGACCTGCTGCTCTCCGACGGCACCAGCAGCTCCGCCCGCGTGCTGTTCGTCGATGACCGCAGCGGCCTTGCCGTACTGGCTCCGATGGCGGACGTTGGCGGCGCTCTCCCCGGTGGCATCGAATCCTTCACGGTTTCGCCCACCGTGTCCGCGGGCGACGAGCTGACGTTCTTCGGCGATCAGCAGATGACATTGACGGTGACCGCTGAGAACACGATCGACAGTGTGTGGGCAGCCGATCAGTCGATTCGCGAGGGCACACCGGTTGTCAATCAGCGCGGCGAACTCGTGGCGCTGTGCTCGCACATCGACGGCGTCGGCCGACTCGTGCAGCTGGGCAATCTCGACGACCTCCAGCAGGCCATAGCGAGCTACTCCCTGTCCGCCAGGGTGTGGTTCGGCATCGCCGTGAAGGACAGCACAAAGGACGAATTGATGATCGACGCGGTCGACCCTGCCGGCCCCGCGGCCTCGGCCGGGCTGGTCAGTGGTGACGTGGTGCAGTCAGTCGATGGCGCGGCGGTCACCGACCGCCGCGGCATCACCGCGTTGCTCGCCGCTCACCTGCCGGGCGATGTCGTACCCGTCGGCGTACGCCACGCCGACGGCACGCTGGCCACGCTCAACGTGACGCTCGGCGACCCCAAGACAACCCTCTAGACCGCCTCAGCGGCGGCGAGCATGGACGCGACGGACGACGACGACGACCACCGCTGTCACTGTCGCCAGCACCACACCAAGGCCACCGAGCGCGATCTCCTGGCGCCGCTTCGGCGACACCATCGTCCACCACTTTGCTTCTGTGCCCTCGACGTACGCCTGCTCGTTGGTCACCGCCGGCCGCCAACCGGCGGCCTTCAAACGATCGTTTGCCACCAGCCACGGCCACCGCGTGTAGCTGCGCAGACCAGGCGGGATCGGGCCACGTTGAAAGCGCCAGCGAAGGTTGGTGATGACCTCGGTCATGCGGTCGGGCAGCTTCACGCGTGGCACGGCACCAGCCAAAGCCCTCACGCGTTCGCCCGCGACCCAGCCATCAGGGGCGACGTTGTACACGCCGTCCAGCCGCTGCTCGACAGCGAGCAGCACTGCGGTCGCGAGGTCGTCGAGGTGCAAGAACTGGGCCGGCGGGTCGGCCTCTCCGGGCCGTTGACCCATACCCGCAGCCAATGCACTGGCCAGGCGGCTGGTGCCGTCCGCGGCCATCGCAATGGCCGGGCGCAGCACCGTGACCGATCGGCCCGGCACTGCCAGGCGCCACTCGTCGACCAGCTGTTCGGCCGCACCCAATTGGCGAGCAAAGGGAAACTCGACGTCGGGCCGCAGCAACGCATCTTCGGTGATCGGCACCGGGTTGTTGGCCCATGCCCCGTAGACCATGGCCGACGAGACCAACACCACATGGCCGACCTGCGGGTGGTCGTACAGCGCCGATGTCAGCCCGGCCAGTGCACTCTCGCGGCGCACGGCTCGAGCGTCGGCGTCGGTGGCGGCCAACCACACCAGTACGTCGCACTGGTTCGGTTCAGCGGCGTCGGCAAGATCGCTGGCAGCCAGCAACCGCAGTACGCGGGCGCCGAGGCCACCGGTGCCATCGCTCACCCACACCGGGGTGGCCGTGGTGGTGCTGCCCATCACGCTCATCGCGACGACGCTACCCGCTGCACGCGCACTCCCCCGGAGAGGGCGACACGCAACCCGCCAGGGTCCGGCCGTCAATGCACCGTAGGCTTGCCGTATGGCTGACGATCTCACTCCGCCCGAGTTCGGCGACAACCCGTTCGCCAACCTTCCGATGTTCGGCGACCTGGCGAAAGCCATGGCCGGGCAGGGTCCGCTGAACTGGGACGCGGCGCGGCAGTTCGCCGGCATCTCCAGCAACGGTGGCGTCAGTGAACCCAACGTCGACCCCGCCGTTCGCATCGCGCTCGCGGAGTTGGCGCGCATCATCGAAATGCATGTGCGCGACCTGACTGCGATCGACACACAGTTCCCCGAGATCACGCCGGTGACGAAGGGCGTGTGGGCACAGCGCACGCTGGAGGCGTACCGGCCGCTGTTCACCGAGCTGGCAACCTCTCTGGGTCGCCGCCCGGAAAGCACCGACGTGGAAGCGCTCACCGACAGCGACCCGATGATGGCCATGATGGCCAACCTCAGCCAGATGATGGCGCCCGCCATGATGGGCATGGCCGTTGGTTCCATGGTCGGTCGCATGGCCGGCCGCACGTTCGGGCAGTACGACTTGCCCATCCCGCGCAGCGACAATGCACTGCTTGTGGTGCCCGCCACCATCGACCAGTTCGCCACCGAGTGGAGCCTGCCGGTCGACCAGATGCGGCTGTGGGTGCTCGCTCAGGAGATGATCGGGCACACGCTGTTCTCCGTATTGCCGCTGCGAGACCAGTTCACAGCGATGGTCCGCCAGCACGTAGGCGCCTTCCGGCCCGACCCATCGGCAGTCGCCGACAAGCTCTCGTCGCTCGACATCAACGACGCCGACGACCCAATGGCTGCGATGCAGCGAATGCTGTCCGACCCGGCGTTGCTGTTGGGTGCCGTGCAGTCGCCAGAGCAGGCCCTGCTGGCGCCACAACTCGACGCTGCCGTTGCGGCCGTGGTCGGCTCGGTCGACTACCTGGTCGACGCAGTGGCGGCGCGCGTCATCGGTGGCGACGCGTTACGCATCGCCGAAGCCGTCCGTCGACGCCGGGTCGAGACATCCCCCGACGA
>JBBQMG010000025.1:0-32753 GCA_038328705.1 Acidimicrobiales bacterium
CCCGTCGCCGCGCACATCGCCGACCAGCGGGATGTCGAGCAAGCCTTCGATGAGCTGCTTGAAGCGGCCCTCGTTGGCCAGCACGTGGCCGCAGGTGTCTTCCCGTTCGAAGATGTCGAGGTTGGCGTTGGCGACGGCGCATGACACAGGGTGAGCGCCGAACGTCTGCCCCTGCATGAACGTGGCGGTGTCGTTGAGAAATGGCTCGGCCAGGCGATCGCTGATCATCACGCCGCCCAGTGGGGCGTACCCGGACGTGACGCCCTTGGCGAACGTGATCATGTCGGGCTGGTAGCCGTAGCGCTGGCTGCCGAACATGTGGCCGAAACGCCCGAACGCCGAGATGACTTCATCGCTGACCAGCAGGATGTCGTACTCGTCGCAGATCTCGCGGACTCGCTTCCAGTAGCCATCCGGCGGAGTGAAGGCGCCGCCGGTGTTCTGCACCGGCTCCATGAACACCGCCGCGATGCTGTCGGGTCCTTCCATCTCGATGCGCAGCGCGAGGTCGTCGGCGCAGCGAAGTGTGCAGTGATCGCCGGTTGCGTCATGGGTGCAGTCGTTGCAGCGGTAGCGGTACGGCGTTTGCACCTTGATGGCGCCGGGCATCAGCGGTTCGAAGGGGGTCTTGATGGACGGCACGCCGGTGAGGCTCAGCGCTCCAATGCTGGTGCCGTGGTACGCGAGGTAGCGCGAGATCACCTTCGTGCGGCTGTGCTGGCCGCGCAGCTTCCAGTACTGGCGGGCCAGCTTGATGGCCGTCTCCACTGCGTCGCCGCCGGTGGGGGTGAAGAACACGCGATTCAGGTCGCCGGGGGAGTAGTTGGCCAGCCGCTTGGCCAGCGTGACGGCGGGCTCGTGTGCGAACGACCACACGGGGAAGTAGGCAAGCTTCTCGCTCTGCTCACGAGCGGCCTCGGCGATCTCCTTGCGGCCATGCCCCACCTGCACGGTGAACAGGCCAGAGAGGCCATCGAGGTAGCGCTTGCCGTCGGTGTCGTAGACGTAACAGCCTTCGCCACGGGCGATCACCGGCACGTTGTTGCCGGCGAATGCGCCGAGACGAGTGAAATGCATCCATAGGTGACGTTTTGCGTCATCCGAAAGACTTGCCATTTGTGGCTCCGATTGTCGTAGGAAGTTCCTACGACAATCGTAGCCACATCGTGTCAGAGCCCACAGTACGTGTCGAGGTTGCCGCCAGCTGTGGATAGCGCTTCGCTGGTCATCGTTTCCTGCACCGTCGGGTTGGTGAACGCGGCGCTCATGTCCCACTCGTTGTTCTCGAGTTCGGTGGTCAACACCTCATAGGCGGCACCAACGGTGGCGACGTCGTCTTTCAGCTCCGCCGGCGCGGATGCCACCAGGCGGCTGAACATGTCGGGGAAGCCGACCGTCAAGAACTCTTCGAGTTCCTCCGGCGTTGCACTGAAGGGGTCGAAGTTCGTTTTGTGGAGCTCATCACTGACGTCGCAGAACTCACTGCCGATGCCTGGCGCGTTCGGATCAGCGGTGTCGTCTGGGAAGGTGTCGCCGACGACGGTGTCATCCATCGTGCTGTCGTCCACAACGGTCTCATCGACAACGGTCTCGTCAACGACGGTCTCGTCAACGACGGTCTCGTCAATGACGGTGTTCTCCACCGGTTCGGTCACCGTGCTTGCCGCTTCAGTGCCAGTGGTCGTCGCACTTGACGTGCTGTCATCCCCGCAGGAAGCGATCCCCAGCAGGGCCACTGCGGCGAACACCGTGAGGCGCCGCATCATGTGGTGGAAGTGTCGGACGCAATGCCGCAGGTATCGGTCGAATATGCCTCGAGCCGATCGCTGGCAGCGCTCATGTCGGCGCCGGCGAGGTCATTTTGCAAGGTCGCGAACTCGGGAGCCGATGCCAGCTTCACGAAGTCCCAGTCGTACTGGGCGAAGATCTTCACGACGCTGTCGATGGCGTCGCTCATCGTGGTGACGTCGGCCTTGATCTCGGCCGGCGCGTCGGACTTCAGGTCGTTGACCATCAACTGCATGGTGGTGAAGGCAGCCTCGATCTTGGCCGAGTCGGGTGTGCCGGTGAAGACCGAATCGAGTTCGGTCGACTTTGCCTTGTAGGCAGCGATCTTGGCGCAGTATGTCGTGGTGGAGCTGCCGGAACCGGACTTTGCGTCGTCGCCGCAGCCGACGAACACGGTGGCGGCGAGCACAGCGCCGGCAAGCAGTGAGATGGAACGCTTCATCAGGATTCTCCCGTTTCCTCGGTGTTCTGCAAAGCGTAGTGGCGCAAATGCTCGCAGACCCGAGATCAGTGACACACGACTGAATGGCTAGCCTCCGCTCATGCTGCTTGCGCACGAACTCATTGGTCACACCGACGACCCAGCACTGGTCCTGATTCATGGCATCACCGACAACCGCCACATGTGGCATCCGCTGTTGCACAAGCTCGCCGCCAACCACCAGGTCCTCACGATCGACCTGCGCGGCCATGGGGAGAGCGATTCCGACGATGGCTACGACCCCATCAGCTACGCCTCTGATGTGGTGGAGACCGCCGCCGCTCTCGGGGTCACCGACGCGGTGGTCATCGGTCATTCGCTGGGCGGTGTGGTCGCCAGCGCCTTCGCGGCAATCGCACCCTGCCGCGCCGTCGTCAACATCGATCAGCCGTTGCGTCTCTCGGGTTTCAAGGAGGCGCTCAGCCAGCTGGCGCCAATGCTCAACGGCACCCGTGAGTCGTTCGGCCAGGCGTTGGAAATGATGTTCAGCGCCATGGATGGCCCACTGTCGGCCGATGAGCAGGCACGGCTGCGACTGCACCGCCGGGCTGATCAGACGGTGGTGTTGGCCACGTGGGCGTCGGTGTTCGAGTCGACGCCCGAGGAGCTGGACGAGACGGTCGCAGCGTTGGCGGCGGGTATCACCGTGCCCTACCTCTCGCTGCACGGGATTGACCCGGGCCCGGACTATGCGCCCTGGTTGCAGCACCTGGTGCCGACTGCGACGGTGGAGGTGTGGCCCGACATCGGGCACTACCTGCAGCTCGTCGACCCGGCCCGCTTTCTCGCCCGGCTTGCCGAATTCGAGGCGCAGGTTCGCCGGTGAGTTCTGTCGTTGGGGCTGGCGTTGGGGCTGGCGTTGGGGCTGGCATCGGCGTGGCAGTCGACGGTGCGGTCGGCACGATCACCCTGGATCGTGCCGCCAAGCGCAACGCCGTGAGTTACGAGATGTGGGTCGCTCTGGAGGCGGCCTGTCGGCAGATGGAAGCTGACGCAGCCGTACGAGTGGTCGTGCTCCGCGGGGCCGGTCAGCACTTTTGCGCCGGTGCCGACATCACCGATCTGCTTGCGACGCGCCCGGCAGGTGAGCCGACGTTCATGGACGTCAACATGGCCGCCGAGAACGCGTTGGCAGGGCTGGCCAAACCAACGATTGCTGTCATCCAAGGCGACTGCATCGGCGGTGGCTGCGCGCTTGCGATCGACTGCGACTTCCGGTTGGCAGTTGATGATTCACGATTCGGGATCACTCCTGCCAAGTTGGGCATTGTGTACCCCGCCGCGTCGCTGGAGCGAGCGGTCGCATTGCTCGGCCCGGCGGCGAAGCGGCTGTTGTTCACCGGTGACCTGATAGGAGCTGTGGAGGCGCACCGCATCGGCCTGGTCGACGAGTTGCTGGCCGCCGACGCCATCGAGACCCGTCTCTTCGAGTTGTGGACGACGTTGTCGCGGCGGTCGCTGCTGACGCAGGCCGCCACCAAGGAAATGATCGCCGCGGTCACCGAGCATGGGGTTGTCGCTGACGAACTGGCCCAGCGGTGGGCCGATGAAGTCGCGACGTCCGGCGAGATGGCCGAAGGGGTCACCGCGTTTCAGGAACGCCGTGCACCAAACTTTCCGTGGCGTGCTGCGACTCGATGAGCAGCACCCGCGCCTCGCTGCCCAGAGCAGAACGGTAGCGATGGGGTAGCTGCGCCGGATACGACAGGAAGTCGCCGGTGGCCAGCGTGTTGCACGTGCCATCGACCTCGACCTCGACGGGGCCGGCCAGGACGTAGAGCGCTTCCAGGCCGTGGTGCTGCCACGGCTCGAGGAACTCGGTGGAAAGGCCGACCAACTCCACCACATGGAACGGCGCGCCACCGGGCAGCAGCAGACGGCGAAGTGATTCGCCATCGGTGGCAATGGCCGGAACGGTCGCATCGGCCGTACGCGCCAACGTCGGCTGAGCAGCGCTGACCGTGGCACCGAACAGTGCTTGAGGGGTCGTGTCGAGAGCGGTGGCGATTCGATAGAGCGATGACATTGACGGCCGCGCGCGGCCGTTCTCCACCTGCGACAGAAAGGGCTGCGACAGATCGGCGCGGACCGCCAACTCGACGAGCGTGAGCGACTGGGACAGCCGCAGCGACCTGATGGCCTGACCGACCTCGTCCCATCGCTCGACGCGATCGAGACTCATGAGACCAGCGGCACTACTTCGTTTGCGAAGCGATCCATCTGCTCGACAGCTTTGGCGTACGGATCGCCGATGAGGTGCGGGAACAGCGTCAGGTTCTCGACGCCGAGCAGATCGCGCAGTTCCTGCACCTGCGCGGCCACGCCCTCGGGTGTTCCGACGAGAATGGTTCGCTGCTTCATCGATTCCTCCAGTGAGGGAATCAGGCCCGGCTGCACCGGGCGGCCATCTTCGCCCATGTAGCCACGGCTCCAGCCGTACGGCCCGAGGAACTTCCAGAACTCGTCGTGGCCATTGCGAGCGGTGCGCATCGCTTCCTCGTGCGTGTCCTCGATGCGGATGCTGACCACCAACATGCGCTTGTCGCCGCGTGCAATTGGCGTCGGCTGGTGCTGCTCGTACAGCTCGCCGTACCGGTCCCACATCCGCTTGATGAATGCGGGGTTCTGGTTCCAGAACACAGCGCCATGGTCGACGGTGGGTACGTATTCGACGGTCGGCGGGCTGGTGACGGCCTGCCAGATCTCGTACGGGTAGATCGGGCGCGGGATGAGCGAAAGGTGCTGCACGGTCTCGCCGCGGTCGGGGATGCCTGGCTGCGGGATCTGAAAGTACTTGCCGCTGAAGGAGAACTGTTCCTGCGCCAGTGCCATGCGGATGATTTCCATCGACTCTTCGAAGTACTCGCGGTTGCGAGTGTCGTCGGCCGCTTGGTCGGGGTTGTCGTGCGAGCCGATGGAGATGTGCTGGTCGTTGAGGTGCAGGATCTCGCGCGGCACGGTGCCTCGGCCAACGCCCAGGATGCCGCGCCCGCCACTGAGGTTGTGCAACGTTGCGAAGTCCTCGGCCAGTCGCAGGGGATTCCACTGCGGCACCACGTTGAACATCGCGCCGAAGCGAATGTTCTTCGTGCGTGCAGCAATCCAGGCGCTGATGAGAATTCCGTTGGGGATGACTTCGTAACCCTCGTACTGGAAGTGGTGTTCGGTGGTCCAGAAGCTGTCGTAGCCCATTGCATCGGCCGCCACCGCGGCGTCGATGTACTTCATCGTTGCGTCCCAGCAGGCGGCGTTGTCGTAACGCCGATCCATTGGGGCAGGGGCGCCTGCCCCCGCGTCGGTCATCTCGACACCACCGAAGAAGAACGCTCCAAGTTTCATGATCGAGACCGTACCACCACTATTGATGGGGTCAATATCATGCGCGCGAACGCTGTGTAACGGCATCTCGCTCTGTCGCCTGGCCGTCCGGGGCGCCGCAACGGGTCGGGCGCGAAACTCGAACACAACAGTCGCTCCCTGCCCCCACGGGCGCGAAACACCGACGAACTCGTCCGGGTTTCGCGCCGTTGGCGGGTGGCTAAAACTCCGCGCCGCGTGACGAAGGATGAGGCCGACGTCGCCGACTGCGTCGGCCAAGCCGCCGTTGACGTCGATCTTGGAGACGCGTGGCACCAACCAGCCGACGGTTCCGGCCTTGCGATCTCGGTTCATGTCGCGATGACGTTCGATCTCCATGAGCACGCGAAGCTCGAGGTCGGAGTGCAACGCAGCCCTCCAAGCAGGGCGAGAACCGATCACTTCGGCCATCGTTCGGCTCCCCGGCCGGTTGGGGTGAGCGAGCCGAATTGACGTGTCGTTGATGGTGCCCAGGGTGCACAGCTTCTCGTGGAGGATCTGCTCCATCACTGATCGGGCGGCTCGCACTCCCAGCAGGTCCGCACTGTCGAAGAGGGTGCGCTGTGGGCTCGTCACACGGATTCCATCGGGTCGAGGAACTAGGTCAACCGCATCGATCCTCCTGCACCGATGGACGACAACGCCCGCGATCTCCGGCGACGCCGCATGCGGGGTCAGGATGTGGATTCGCTTGTCGACGACTCCACGGAAACCCCACAGCTTGAATGCAGTGGTGAAGCCGATGGCGATGGACATGCCCATTGCGCAGAGCGCCACGAGCTGCCTCGCCCGAGAGTCCGGCCATTGACGACTGCCGTACACGCCGTGTTGCAACACGGAGAGTTCCCCGCGGGCGACCATCCTGGTGATGGGCGAGTGCTGCATTCGAATTCTGTGAGCTGACGGGCGTTGACCACGCCAAGGTGAGTTTGAAACCACAGGTCGAGCAAGGGTCTCCAGGGTGCCACAGCTTGCTCCCAATCTGTCGAGAACGGAATCGGGGGAAGCCGGGAGGGCAACATGCCGGCGGCAGATCGCCGATCAACCCCCCGTTCGAGCCCCACCGCCAATGGGCGCCAAAGCATGACGACCTCGTCCGGGTTTCGCGCCCGTGGGGGCTGTGTTGGTCAGAGGTGACCGGGTTTCGCCTCCGACCTTGCTGGACCGGGGATCAGCGGGGTAGGCGGTGTGGGCGGTGTGGCAGACCGCCACGTTCTTGAACAGCGCGGCGTTGCGTCACGGCGCCGACCGCGGCGAGTGCGGGGACGACGAGGAGCGCCCAGCGCAGGCTGACCACGTCGGCCAGCACGCCCAACGCGAGGGGGCCGAGCGTGACCGCAACGCCTGATGCGAGCGCGCAATATGCGCCCAGCGCGACCGCGTCGAGTGCGTGGTCCGCGCAGCGGTAGAACCGATCGACGGTCAGCGGATAGAGCGGCGCGCCGCCGAACCCGACCAACACCAGGCCGAAGGTCTTCCAGCCGAGACCGGGCGCCAAGCACATCACGGTTGCGCCACAGCCGATGATCACGAAGCTGTACGAGATGGTGGAGTCGCCCCACCACCGCAGCAGCGTC
Source organism: Acidimicrobiales bacterium (assembly GCA_038328705.1). Lineage (GTDB taxonomy): Bacteria > Actinomycetota > Acidimicrobiia > Acidimicrobiales > Ilumatobacteraceae > UBA668. Next base: position 7,204 of record JBBQMG010000025.1, read on the forward strand.
GGAATGGCGACGCGGGTGGCGAACATCATGACGCCGAAGACGCTGGCCAGGATGGGGGCCAGACCGGCACTGGCGTGGCCGACTTCACGCAGGTAGGTGACGATCCAGATGCCGACGCTGAACTCCGCGAGAACCGCATTCACGATGAACAGCCACGGCACCAGTACTTCGCGGTCGCGAAAGTGGCGCAGCGAGAACGTGCCCTCGCGCCGCGCGTCTGGTACTCGCACCGGCAGCGCGACAAACGCCAGCGCAAGGGTGAAGACCGCGGTGAGAATCAGATACGGCGGCCGCCACGACCAACCGGCACTCAGCGCACCACCGATGACCAGGCTGAATGCAACGCCAGCGACGCCGGGTGCGGCGTTGACCGCCGCGAACGCCTCGGCCCGGTGCTGGCCGTGATGGTCACTGATGAGGCCAGGCATGACCATGACCAGCAGTGCGCCGCCGAGACCGGTGAATGCGGTGCCGAGCAACGTGATCGGCCATGACGGGCCTACGCAGAACGTGACGACGCCGCCGGCCAACCCGCCGGCGGCCAGCTGCAACGCCCGTGCGCGCCCGATGCGATCGACGAGGCCGACGCCCAAGACGCCGGCGAAGAGAAGACCGATCCCGAAGGTGCTGCCGTGCAGGGCGGCGACCACTCCGCTGATGTGGAACTGGTCGCGCAACTCGCCCAGGACCACACCGACGCTCAGGCCGGCGACCAGCAGGCAGTAGCCGAGCGCCGACGAATAGGTCAACCGGTCCCACCGAAACGAGGGAGGAGCGTCGACCTGCACAATCACACGATCAGTTGTACCAAGTTGGCCGTGGGCACCACGTGTCATATACGCAACGTCACATGTGACTTGTAGCGTGCTCGGATGCTCCTCGGCATCGACACCGGTGGCACCTACACCGACGCCGTGATCTACGACGAAGCAACGGCGACGGTGATTTCCAAGGCGAAATCGCCAACCACGCACCACGACCTGTCGATTGGCATCTTTGATGCGATCGATGCAGTGCTCGCCGCGGCCGGTGTGAGCGCCGACAGCATCGAGTTGGTGTCGCTGTCCACGACTCTCGCGACCAATGCGTTGGTAGAGGGCAAGGGCCGGCCAGTCTGCGCGGTCATCATCGGATTCGATGGCGACGTGCTGGAACGGGCCGGTCTTGGCGACGCGCTCGGCACCGATCCGGTGGTGATTCTCGCCGGCGGCCACGATCCTCATGGTCGCGAGGTCGCCGCGCTCGACACCGACCGGCTTGCCAGCGAGGTCGCCGGCATCGCAGCCAGCGTCGAAGCGTTTGCGGTGACCGCCCAGTTCAGTGTGCGCAACGCCGCGCACGAGATGGCAGCGGCGGAGGTGATTCGGGCTGTCACCGGGAAGCCGGTGACACTCAGCCACCATCTGTCGGCCCGGCTCAACGGCCCCAAGCGGGCAGTGACCGCAGTGCTCAACGCCCGCCTGATCTCGATCATCGACGGGCTCGTACGCACCACCGAGAGCGCACTGCTGCAGCGCGGTGTGCACGCGCCGCTGATGGTGGTACGCGGCGACGGCTCGTTGGTGTCGGCGGCGTTCGTGCGCGAACGGCCGATCGAAACGATTCTGTCCGGTCCCGCCGCGAGCCTGGTTGGTGCGGCGCACCTCACCGGCGTGAAAGACGCGGTCATTTCCGACATTGGGGGCACCACGACGGACATCGCGGTGTTGCGGGACGGAGTGCCGATCATCAGCGAGGACGGTGCAACCGTCGGCGGACATCAGACGATGGTGGCGGCAGTTGCGATGCACACTCACGGCTTGGGGGGCGACAGCCAGGTGCGGCATGACGCGGGCGCGGTCGGCGCCGCGCTGCGGCTCGGCCCGCGCAAGGTGGTGCCAATCTGCCATCTCGCGCTGGACGAGCCCGAGCTGGTGCATTCGATGCTCGACCTGCATCTCACCTACTTCAACCCTGGCGAATTGGACGGCACGCTGCTGATCGCCGAGCACTACGAGCAGCGGCTCGAGTCGCTGGAAGGTGTCGAGCGAGCCGTACTGGTGGCGATGGGCGGGCGGGTCGCGTCCGCCGCAAAGGCGCTCCCCGCGATGCAGTTGCGTCGTGTGATGGAGCGATTGGTGCAGCGCGGTGTCCTGCAGGTGGCTGCGTTCACGCCCACCGACGCGGCACACGTCCTGGGGCTGCAAAACACCTACGACCGCTCTGCGGCAGTGAAGGCTGCGGAGGTGTTCGCGCGGAACCGCGACCGTATGGGCAAGGCGCTGGCTGTCGGCTCGCAAGAGCTTGCCCAGCTGACCATCGACACGCTGGTCCGGTGCAGCGCGGAAGCTGTGCTGTCGGCTGCGTTCGCGCACGACGGGCTACCCGCAGGCACGGTTCGTCAACCAGTCGTGCAGGCCGTGCTCGATCGTCGGCTCACGGTCGCCACCATGTCGCTCGGGCTCAGCTCTCCGCTGGTTGGCCTTGGTGCATCGGCGTCCACCTACTATCCGCTGGTGGCGCAACTGCTGGGCGCCGAGTGTCGGGTGCCGGCCGATGCCGACGTGGCCAACGCCGTCGGGGCAGTGGTCGGCAGGGTCCGGCTCTCGCTGCAGTGTGTCGTCAGCACGCCGCAGCAGGGCCAGTACCTTGCCCACGTTGCCGGCCAGACACCGACGATGTTCACCGACCTGTTGTCGGCGCGGACGTTCGCAGTAACAAATCTAGCGGTGCAGCTTGCTGCTGATATGGCCGCCGCCGGTGCACCCGTGTTTCAGACCAAGGAGATCTGGGACGAGCACACCGTCGATCTCGGCGGCCTGGAGATGTTCGTGGACGGCACGCTGACACTGACGGCCAGTGGCCGCCCCCAGCTGGCCAACCGGGACAACTCGCGCTAATGGAGGGTTCCAACCGCCCCCCAGGGGCGTTGGAACCCTCCATTGGGACCTGTCAGTCGGTGTAACGACGAACGGTGGGCTTCTTGCCCTTGATCGTCGTCTGCTTCAGCGCGGCAATGACCTTGTCGACGCTGCGATCCGGCACGCCGACGATGGCGAACTTCTCGGTGATCTTGATCGGCCCGATCTCGCGACCGACGAGGTCGGTCTCGTTGGCGATTGCGCCGACCAGATCGCCGGGGCGAATGCCGGCGTTGCGGCCCAGCGAGATGTGCACGAAGCCGGTGACACCGCCGCCCTTCTCGCTGGCGTGGCCACGGTCGCTGCCACGCACCGGCTTGCCGCCGGGACGCGAGGCACCGCCACCGTCGGGGCGGCGCTCCATGCGATGGGTCATGTCGGGGATGTCTTGTTCGTCGACGGTGTTGCCGGCCATCTCGTGGAAGAGGCGGATGGCCGCGAGCGCGATCTGCTGCGGGTTGGCCTCGCCGGAGAGGGCGTTGAGCACGGGCCAGAAGGCATCGAGATCCTCGGAGGCCAACGACTCGCGGATGGCCGAGACCGTCTGTTCCAACTGAGCTGCGCGCAGGTCGGCGACCGACGGCACCTTCACGATGGTGATGGCCTGCTTGGTGAGACGCTCGATGTTCTGCAGCAAACGCTGCTCGCGCGGTTCGGCCAACGTGATGGCAACACCTTCACGCCCGGCGCGGCCCACGCGGCCGATGCGGTGCACGTAGCTCTCCGGTGCGGACGGCACGTCGTAGTTGACGACGTGCGTCAGCGTGTCCACGTCGAGGCCGCGGGCGGCCACATCGGTGGCCACCAACAGTTCGGCGGTGCCGTCGCGCAGACGGCTCATCACGCGGTCTCGCTGGGCCTGGTCCATGCCGCCGTGCAGCGCCTCGGCGCGATAGCCGCGGGCGTTCATCGTCTCGGTCAGCGAGTCGACCTCGTGGCGGGTGCGGCAGAACACCAGCGCGCCACCGGGAGACTCGATGTCGAGAATTCGGCCGAGCGCGGCGGGCTTGTGGTTGCGCTGCACGACGTAGGCGCTCTGGCGCACCTTGCCGGCACTGGCCTTGGTGTCGCCGCGCACGACATTGATGCGCACGGGATCCGTCTGGTAGCGCTTGGCGATGGAGTTGATGCGCGGCGGCATGGTTGCCGAGAACAACACCGTCTGGTGTGCGTGTGGGATGCCTTCGAGAATGCTCTCGATGTCGTCGGCGAAGCCCATGTCGAGCATCTCGTCGGCCTCGTCGAGCACCACCATCTTGATGCCGTCGAGGTTCAGTGAACCGCGGCCGATGTGGTCGATGATGCGGCCGGGCGTACCGACCACGATGTGCACACCACGGTCGAGTGCCTGCAGCTGACGGAAGATCGGCTGGCCGCCGTAGACCGGCACGCACTTGGCGCCCAGGTCCTTGCCGTACCGGAAGAATGCTTCGCTGACCTGCATGGCCAGTTCACGGGTGGGGACCAACACCAACGCGACGGCCTTGTTGGCGGCGCGTCCGTCGATGAGCTGCAACGCGGGAAGCGCGAACGCTGCGGTCTTGCCGGTACCGGTGGCGGCCTGACCCAGAAGGTCTCTGCCCTCCATGAGGAACGGGATGGTTTCACTTTGAATGGGGGTGGGCTCTTCGTAGCCCAAGTCGTCAAGTGCCTTCAGCAGCTCGGGCCGAAGACCGAGCGATGCGAAGCCGCTTTCTGTAACTGTTTCGGCCGCTGTGGCGGCGCCTGCGGCGATGTCGCCGGAATCGGTGACGTCGCGCTGGACGTCCTCACTGTGTGCTTCCACGGTGTCTCTCATTTCATCAATCACTCAACGATAGAGGCAGCGGAGCCCGTTCGCCTGTGACTCCGGGCTGTCATGGCGATGTCGTCGCTAGTGAGTAGCGGAGGACGACAACTCGGAGAGCGCGTTGTCGAGCTCGAAGCACAGGATGTCGGCATCCGCGCGGGTGAACACGATGGGTGGCTTGATCTTGATCACGTTGTCGTGCGGGCCGTCGGTGGAGATCAGTACGCCGCGCTCACGGAGGCGGTTGGCGACGTCGGCCGCGAGCCGAGTGGCGGGTTCCTTGGTACTGCGATCGGTGACGAGATCGAGGCCGAGATAAAGCCCGCGGCCGCGGACATCGCCGATGACAGCGTGTCGTGTCGCCAGCTCCTGGAAGCGGGCCAGCAGGTAGCCGCCGGTGTCCAGCGCGCGGGCCTGCAGCCCCTCGTGATCGATGACATCCAGCACCGCCATGCCTGCCGCGCACGACACAGGGTTGCCGCCGAATGTGTTGAACCACTCCATGCCATTCGCGAACTGCGCTGCGAGGGGCGCAGTCGTGACCACCGCGCCGAGTGGATGGCCGTTGCCGATGGGCTTGCCGAGCGTGACGATGTCGGGGACCACGCCATGCTCTTCGAAGGCCCACATTGCCTTGCCGACGCGACCGAAGCCCACTTGCACTTCGTCGGCGATGCACAGGGTTCCGGCGGCCCGAGCATGTTGGTACGCCGCCGCGAGGTAACCCGCGGGGAACACGACTTGTCCGCCGCAACCGCTGATGCTCTCCGCGATGAACGCTGCTGGCCCCGCTCCGTTGTGCGCGACGGCCGCGGTGATCGCGACTGCGACTGACTTCGCATACGCCGGACCGTCGTCGCCGTGCAGACCGCGATACGGGTCGGGCAACCCAGCGAGGTGTGTGTGCGGCGGCTTTCCGGCGCCCCCTGCGCGGTTGAACTTGTAGGCGCTGATCTCGACGAGATCGTTGGTGTTGCCGTGGTAACCCCAATCGAGCGCAACGATGTCGTGCCGACCGGTCGCCGTGCGGGCTATACGTAGTGCCAGCTCGTTGGCCTCGCTACCCGAGTTGGTGAAGTAGACGACGCTGAGCGGCGCAGGGAACGTGGCCGCCAGCCGCTCGGCATAGTCGAGGATGGTGCGGTGCAGATAGCGGGTGTTGGTGTTGAGTATTGCCGCCTGCCGTGCGATGGCCGCCACAACGTGCGGATGGGCGTGGCCGACGTGTGCAACGTTGTTGACGCAGTCGAGGTAGCCGCGGCCCTCGTGATCGAACAACCAGACGCCATCACCGCGAACGATCGAGAGGTGATCGCGGTAGCTGATGCTGAGCGAGGGGCCGAGATCGGCGCTGCGCATCGGCTGCAAGACGGATGGCTGATCGGCGGAGTGGTCGTCGAACGTCTCCGGTGCGAGCCGAATCAGCAGGTTCGCATCGGGTACGAGACTGCGCCAAAGGGCCATACGGCTGGGCTCGCCGGCACCCTCGAAGTTGCCGTCGAAGCCTGTCTCGGGGTCTGCCATCAGGTCGGTCATGATCTGCACGTGTACGTGCGGCGCCCAGCCGCCGTTGACGGTGTGGTCACCGATGAAGCCGACGACATCGCCAGCTGCCACGGTGTCACCGACGCGAACATGCGTCAGGGTGGCTCGCGCAAGGTGGCCGTAGAGCACCCAGAACGGGGTGCCGGCGTCGACCGTTCCGGTGTGAGTCGCATGGCGTAGAACCACGGTGGGGCCGTAGTCGTAGGCAACGTCGTTGTCGACCACCGACTCGACGACGCCGGGGAGCATCGCATGCACCGTCGTGTTCTCGGCGATGAACAGGTCGATGCCGGTGTGCACCGATCGTGGCTCGGGTGCGTCCGTGCGGAACTGCTCGCCCTGGTAGCACGAGCGGTCCTCGTCGTAGCGGCCGACCACGACCTGCGCGCCAGCGGCGTCCATCTGTGCCTGCATCCACTCCCACGACTCCACCGGGCCGGGGAAGTTTGTCGCCGGCGCGCCGTCGGCGAGGCTGATGACCACGCGTCCTGCGCGACGTAGATCGAACGGCAGCACACTTGCCGGTTGGCACTCGGGTGACTGCAGCCAACTGACGATGCGGTCGTGCTGTGGGACGGGCTGAAGCCCAGCGGCCTCGCGCGCCGCGAAGTACAGGAACTCGGGCCGCATGCTCATCAGGCGGCGCAGCAGGCGCAGCGCTGGTGCCTGCGAAATGGTGAGATACTCGTTGTCGGGGAACTCGTGTCGGCGATGCGAGGAGATGGCAATGCTCATGGCCAACCGTGTTGCGGCCAGGTCGTACACCACGCGCAACTCGTCGTCGGTGAGGAGAAACTCAGCCGTGTACCCGCTGATGACGTCGCGGCCAGCTGCGACGAGGTCGGGCGCGTCGAGCAGCGCGTAGGCCAGCGTGACTGCCAACTCGTTGACCTGGCGGGCGAACAGCATGTCACCGAAATCGATCAGGCCACTGATGATCGGACCGGTGGTCGAGCCGTTGATCAGCACACTTTCGACGAGAACGTTGTAGTCGTTGGCGTCGTGATGCACGACTGCCCCGCGCAAGAGATGGAGCAGCGGCTGGACTCTCTGCTGGTGGCGACGGAACGCTCGCTCGACCACGGCACGATCGGCGTCGTGCGTGATGTCGGCAACCCATGGCCGGATGGCTGCGACGTTGTCGAGGTTCCACAGAAAGCCCGCTTTGTGCGCAGCCGGGTGCCCGAAACCCTGCAGCCCGCGCGACATGCGCCCCATGAAGCGGCCGAGCTGGTGTCGCAGCTCGGGCGAGTGGGCGACGGTGGCGTAGGGCGCGCCCGGGAGAAATGTGAGCGCACGCAGCAGGTGACCGCCGTACTCGACCACGCCTGGCGCAGCGACGCGGGGGACGGCCAGCGTGGGGTCGGCGAGTGCGAGGTGGGCGAGCGCCGCGTGCTGCAGGTCGAGTTCCGTCCGACTTTCGGCTGAGTTGGAAACCTTGACGGCGTAGTCGCCGACCTGCACGTTCTGATCACGTTCGGACTCCAACGACCGTGCCGGGCCGGAGATGCCGAAGTGCTGACCAGCGAAGTGAGCCACCTCCTCGACGGTGAAAGCGGGCGGCGGCGAATCGAACACGGTGTCAGGCATGCAGGGCAGGACACTATCCATCGGGGAGTTTCACGGTGTTCGCCTGCGAACAGTGAATTCAATGGTCGCTACGTAGGCACTATTGAATTCATGATTCGAACGACCGGCAGCAGGGGTGTCGCCTGCAGCGAAGTAGGGTCGGCGGTTGTGTCTGATCGTGTTGTCATCACCGGAACCGGGTTGTTCACTCCGCCCTTCTCCATCTCCAATGAAGAGCTAGTGGCATCGCTGACCGTCGCCATCGAACAGTGGAACGCGGAGCACGCTGCAGAGATAGCGGCTGGCGAACTGGCCGAGCGAGCGATACCGAATGCCGAGTTCATCGAACGCGCGTCGGGTATCAAGAGCCGCTACGTGATGGACAAAGTCGGCGTGCTCGACCCATCCCGTTTGCGGCCCCACCTTCCGTTGCGTGGCGAGGACGAACTCGGGTTGCAGGCAGAGATGGCGCTGCCGGCGATCTTCGAGGCACTCGCACAGGCCGGCCGTCGCGCCGACGAAGTGGACTGCGTGATCGTCGGTTGCTCGAACCTGCAGCGCGCGTACCCCGCGGTGGCCATCGAGATCCAACACGCGATGGGCGCCGACGGCTGGGCATACGACATGAACGTGGCGTGTTCCTCGGCGACGTTCAGCATGCAGGCTGGGGTCGACGCGCTGCTCAATGGTTCCGCGAACTGTGTCGTGGTCGTGCACCCCGAGATCACGTCCGGCCACAACAACTTTGCCGCACGCGACCACCACTTCATCTTCGGTGACGCGTGTACAGCTGTCGTGTTGGAGCGGGCCGACGACGCCATTGCCGGCGAACAGTGGGAAGTGCTGCGCGGCAGATTGGCGACGAAGTTCTCCAACAGCATCCGCAACGACTTCGGGTACCTGAACCCGTCGGAAGACGGCCAGCGCGACCCCAGCGAATTGGTCTTTCGTCAGCGCGGCCAGCAGGTGTTCAAGGAGGTGTGCCCGATGGTGGTCGGTCACATCAATGAGCAGCTGGAAGCACTCTCACTCGGGGCCACCGATGTCCGCCGTTTCTGGCTGCACCAGGCCAACTTGAAGATGAACCAGCTCATCGCCAAGGGCGTGCTCGGGCGGCTGCCCGACGAGGACGAGGCACCGGTGATTCTCGACCGTTACGCCAACACGTCGTCGGCCGGCTCGGTCATCGCGTTCCACCTGTGCCGCTCGGACCTGGCCGCCGGCGACATCGGTGTGCTGTGCAGCTTCGGCGCCGGTTACAGCATCGGCAGCCTGGTGATCCGCAAGCTGTGAGGCCCGACGCGCTCACATCTTTATGCGGGCGTTTGCAGGGTCGTAGAGCGGCCGCAGCGAGACGGTTGCGGCGTGCTGCGCGCCGTTGATCTCGACGGTCCAGGCCCCTTCACCCAGCCATGTGGGCGTGATCGCCTCACCGTGGCCTTCGACCATCGCCAGGCCGACCGCGCTGCCGAGGGTGTGGCCGTACGACGCGGCGCGCATATAGCCGACCGGTACACAGTCGCGGCGCAGCACCTCTGCGTGGTACATCAGGGGCTCGGGGTTCGAGAGCTGCACCGACACCAGCCGCCGCTCGAGCGGGCCGGCTGCCTTGCGTGCCACGACCGCTTCGCGCCCCACGAAGCCGCCGGGCTTGTCCAATGCGAGTGAAAAGCCAAAGCCGGCTTCCAGCGGGCCGTCGGTGTTGTCGATGTCGTCGCCGTAATCGCGGTAGCCCTTCTCCAGGCGCAGGCTGGCCAGCGCCTTCAGACCGGCGTGTCGCAAACCGAACTCTGGCCCGGCGGCAACGACGCGGTCGTAGACATGCACCGCCTGCTCGGTGGGCACGTACAGCTCGTAGCCCAGTTCGCCCAGGTACGTGATGCGCACGCACAGCACGCGGGCGAAACCGAGGTCGATCTCGCGTGCGGCGCGAAACGGGAACGCCTCGTTGGACAGGTCGATGGTGGTCAGCGTCTGCAGCAACGCACGTGAGTTCGGGCCCTGCACATTGATCTGTGCGTACGCGCCTGTCACGTCGGTGACGAAGGCGTGGCGGCCCACAGCGGCGCGAGCGAGCTGAGACTCGACGTGGCGGTGCGCCGTGTCCGTGGCAACCACGAGGAACGAATCGTCGGCCAACTTCGTGACCGTCAGGTCGGCCTCCAGCGTGCCGTGTTCGTTGAGCCACTGCGTGTAGGTGATCTCGCCCACCGCACCATTGACGACGTTGCCCGACAGCGTGTCCAGCAACGTGCCCGCGTCGCGACCCTGTATCCGGAACTTGGACATGAAACTCATGTCCATCACCACGACGGCCTCACGGCAGGCACGGTGCTCAGCCTCCCAATTCGCCCACCACGAGGGACGACCCCACGTGAGCGGGCCGGGCTCGGCCACCTCTCCTGGTCCGGCGTACCAGTCGGCGCTCTCCCAGCCGCTGACGTCGCGCAGGTGGGCACCCTGCTCGACCAATCGTGCGTGCAGCGGCGAGAGCTTGGCGCCGCGAGCGGTGTGCAGCGACTTGTTCGGGTAGTGGCACTGGTACACCATGCCCAACGACTCGACGGTGCGTGTGCGGCGGTACTCGGGGTTCGATTGATACGGCTGCAGACGGGCAGGGTGCATGCCCGTGACATCAGCGCCTGGGTCGCCGTCGACGATCCAGTGCGCCACAAGCCGGCCAAGGCCGCCACCGGTGAGAATTCCAATTGAGTTGAGCCCGGCGGCGACGAAGTAGTTGCGTACCTCTGGGGCCGGTCCGACGATGGGGCGCAGGTCGGGCGTGAAGCTTTCGGGCCCACAGAAGAACGTGCGGATGCCCGTGTCGAGCGAACGTGGCACGCGCGACATGGCAGCTTCCACATAGGGACTCATGCGGTCCCAGTCAGGCTGGATGGAGGTGAACGACGAGTCGGCCGGAATCGCGCTCACGTTCCACGGCGCGCACTTCGTCTCGAAGAAGCCCACCATCAAGCCGCCGACTTCCTCGCGGTAGTAGCCGAAGTTGGCTGGGTCTTCGATGACCGGCCACGACGGGTCGAGACCCTCCATCTGCTCGGTGATGAGGTAGTAGTGCTCGGCTGCCTGCAGCGGAATCGACACGCCCGACCTGGCGCCCAACTGACGCGCCCACATGCCAGCCGCATTGACCACATACTCACACTCGATGGTGCCGTGATCGGTGACCACGCCGCACACCTCGCCGTCGCGGGTCAGCACGTCGATGACCGACACACCCTGCGCAATTCGCACGCCGGTCTGGCGTGCCCCTTTCGCCATCGACATCGTTGCGTCGACCGGGTTCACTCGGCCGTCGCCGGCAACGTAGAAGCCGGCCAGCAGGTCGTCGGTGCGGGCGAGCGGGAACATGTCCGCCACTTCGCGCGGCGAGAGCTCCTGTACGTCAACTCCGCAGTAGCGGTTGAAGGTGGAGACTCGTCGGTACTCCTCCAGGCGGCCTTCGTCGGCAGCGAGTTCGATGAAACCGACCGGCTTGAAACCGGTCGCCAAGCCCGTCTCTGCTTCTAGGTTCGTGTAGAGGTCTCGGGTGTATTTGCGCAGCTCGGTGGACGTCTCACTGGTCGAGCCAAAGGTGACCATCAGCCCGGCCGCGTGCCAGGTGGTGCCGCTGGTGAGCTGGTCGCGTTCCAACAGCACGGTGTCGGTCCAGCCCAGGTGGCCCAGGTGATAGGCGATGGAGGTGCCGATGATGCCCCCACCGATCACCACGACGCGGGCACGAGACGGAAGCGATGGACTGGATGTGGACAGCTGGCTCACGGTCAGCCATTGAACCACGCCGCTCGCCGGCACGGTCGCGCCGATGAGCGTAAGGTGGCCGGATGAAGGAGCTCATCTACCACCGCATGTTGCTGCCGGCCGTCGAACGCAACGCCGACCGACCCTGTGCCACCAACACGTCTACTGGCTTCACCACCACCTTTGCGCAGCACCTCGACCGGGTGAGTCACCTCATCGGCGGCCTCGGTTCGTTGGGTGTGGACCGCGGCGATCGCTTCGCGGTGATGACGCTCAACTCGCCGGAGTACCTCGAGCTGTATCACGCGTCGTTCCTGGGCGGCGGTGTGATCAACCCGCTCAATTTGCGCTTCGCGCTCAAGGAGCTGGCCTATGTGCTGCGTGACTCGGGCACGAAGACGATCTTCGTGGATGGCTTCTTCGCCGGCCTCATCGACAAGGTGAAGGAGGAGGCAGGTATCGAGCACGTTGTACTCGTTGGCCAGGGCGATGTCGCTCACACCGTGGGATACGACGACTTGCTGGCCTCGTCCGACGCCGTGGTCCCGGACGAGGGCGATGAGACCGACCCGGTGGTGTTGATGTACACGGGCGGTACCACCGGCCTGCCCAAGGGTGTGCTGCTCGATCAGCGCGCCGAGATCCTCAACGCGTATCACGTGATGATGACGCTGAAGATGCATCGCGGCACCATCAATCTGATGCAGACGCCGATGTTCCATGCCGCCTCCATGTTCAGCATTCTCGGTGGGCCCGCGCTGGGCGCGCGTTCGGTGATCGTGCCGATGTTCGATCCGAAGGCAGTGATGGCTGCGGTGGAGGAGTATCAGCCGACGGTGACCGTGATGGTGCCGACGATGATCGGTCTGACGATGGCCAATCCTGAGTTCCGACCCTCGGGTCTCGGCAGCTTCGAGGACTTGGTCTACGGCGCTTCACCGATGCCCGAGGCCTTGCTGGAGAAGGTGCTCGGGCTGTACCCCGACATGAACATCTGGCAGGGCTATGGCATGACCGAGAGCAGCAGTGTGTTGTCGCTACTGGGCCCGGACGAGCACCGCGCCGGCGGTAAGTACCTGCGTTCGGCCGGTATGCCGCTGCCGGGCGTGGTGCTGTGCATCAAGGATGAAGACGGCAACACGTTGCCGATCGGCGAGACAGGCGAGGTCTGCGCCCGCAGCGGAAACTTCATGGTCGAATACTGGAACAAACCCGAAGCAACTACCGAGGTGTTTCGCGACGGCTGGTACCACAGCGGCGACGCCGGCTACCTCGACGCCGATGGCTACTTGTACCTCGTGGACCGTGTGAAAGACATGATTGTCACCGGTGGCGAGAACGTGTACTCCACGGAGGTGGAGCATGCGCTCGCCTCGCATGTTGCGGTGTTGCAGGTCGCAGTGATCGGCATCCCCAGCGTGCAGTGGGGCGAGGCTGTGCACGCTGTGGTGGTGCTGCGCGACGGTGCCGTCGCCACGATCGAGGAACTGATCGCGCACGCTCGTGAGTGGATTGCCGGTTACAAGGTGCCCAAGAGCATCGAGTTCCGCAAGGACCCGCTGCCGCTGTCGGGGGCGATGAAGGTCCTGAAGAAGGATCTACGCGCGCCGTACTGGGAAGGCCACGACCGCAAGGTCAACTGACCGACGCAGGTCAATTGGGTAGACGGTGGACAGGGCGGTCGTCAGCGTGTCACTTTGGTGGCGCGGGTACAGTCGCGGCGGTGAGGGACTGGCTGGTGGCCGCTGACGATCGGACTGGCGCGTTCGAGGTGGCGGGGCTGTTTGCCGGCGTGGTCGGACCGGTGATGGTGACGGTCGGGACTGCGCCAGCGGGCAACGGCGTTGTCGACCTCGGTACGCGAGCGCTCACGCCGCTCGACGCAGCGGCGCGCGCCACGGTCATCGAACAGCAGTCGTCCACCTGGATGGCTCACAAGATCGACTCGACGTTGCGCGGCAATTGGGCAGCCGAGTTGGTGGTCCGGCAGGCGGTGTCGGGCCGACGTCTCGTGGTGCTGCCCGGTTGGCCGGAGCTGGGCCGCACCTGTGTCGACGGGCTGGTGCGGGCACACGGCGCGCCTGTCGGGCGACCGGCCGACAGCCTGCCGGGTGCCGACGTGCTGACCGGGGTTGCGGCGCTGCATGAGTGGCTTGCGAGCGGCCGCCGCCGTGCCGTATGCGATGTTCCCGACAGCGCGACGATGCACGGGCTCGCCACGGTGCTGACAGGTTCGGACGTCCTGATCGCCGGCCCCGGCGGTCCGCTCGGCGCGGCGTTCGCAGCGCACATCGGTGCTCCTGTAGCACCGTCGGCGGCGCCACCCTTGCGCGGTGCGATCGCGGTGATCTGTGGTAGCGCGACCGCGGTCTCGCGCGAACAGATTCGGCGTCTCTCGATTGCGCGGCCCGACATTACCGTGTTGTCGGTGCCCGCTACGGACGGAGAGCTGCAACCGGCGGTCGCTGCAGCACTTGCTGAGCGGGCGGCCGACCGGATTGCCGACGCTCAGCCCGACACGATCGTCGTGATCGGTGGGGACACCGCCGCCGCACTCCTGGGCGATGGACCCCGCTCGGTTGGTGGATTTGTTGCGCCGGGCATGCCGTGGAGTCGTGACGAGGCCGGCGAGGGGCCGTTGGTGGTGACGAAGGCAGGGGGTTTCGGCGGACCGGATGCGCTGGTCGAACTGCTACGCGGCGAGACTGTCTGAATGAGCGCACCGCTGGCGATCACCATGGGCGACCCGTCTGGCATCGGACCCGAGATCGTGCTGCGTCGCTTCGTCGATGTCGGGCTGGGCCGCGACGTGGTGGTCTACGGCGATGAGTCGATCCTGCGCCGTGGTGCTGAGATCCTCGGTCTCGACGTGGACTGGGCTGCACTGCGCATCGTCGACCTCGCGTTGCTGACGGCTGCTGACCATCGACCCGGCCAACTCGACGCGGCATCCGGCGCCGCCGCTCGTGTGTATGTCGAGCAGGCCACGAAGGACGCACTTGCCGGCACAGTCGCCGGCCTTGTGACGATGCCGATGAACAAGGAGGCGACGCAGCTCACCGACTCGCACTTCGTTGGCCACACCGAGTTCATCGCCGGCCTGTGTGGGGTGGAGAAAGTGGCGATGATGTTGACGGCGGCCACTGCCAGTGGTTCGCTGGCTGTCACCCACGTCAGCACCCATGTGTCGTTGGCGACAGCGATCGAGCGGGTCCGCCAGCCGCGAGTGCTCGACGTCATTCACCTCACCAACGACGTGCTGTCGCGGTTCCTCAAGCATCCCCGAATTGCGGTCTGCGGTCTCAACCCGCACGCCGGCGAACACGGCCTCTTCGGCATGGAAGACATCGAGCACATTGCACCGGCGATCAAGGCTGCGGTCGTGGACGGGGTTGACGCGAGCGGACCCCACCCAGCCGACACCGTGTTCTTTCAAGCGGTGCATCGCAATCGGTACGACGCGATCGTGTGCATGTACCACGACCAGGGCCACGGGCCGATGAAGTTGCTGGCGTTCGATACCGGCGTCAACGTCACGCTCGGCCTTCCGATCGTGCGCACCTCCGTCGACCACGGCACCGCGTTCGACATCGCCTGGAAGGGCGAGGCCTTCACCGATTCCGTGGGCCACGCGCTGGACTACGCCCGCAAGCTGGTCGGTCGCGACGTCTAGGCCAGGTACATCTAGGTGCAATGCCGTTCAGTTAGGACTACGTCGGTGTAGTTTGGGGTATGGCTCGTGCTGGGTGGAGGAAGCCGGAGACGTCGACTCGTTTGTCGGATCTGGTGTCGGTTGGGTTGTTGACTCGGGTGTTCCCGCCGGGGGTGGTGGATGAGGTGATTGCTGAGTGCGGTCGGACCGAGCAGCGTCATCGGTCGTTGCCGGCGCGGGTGATGGCCTATTTCTCAATTGGGATGGCGTTGCATTCTGAGGGTTCGTATGAGGATGTGCTCGGGTTGTTGACCGACGGTCTGGGATGGGCGGCGAATGCGGAGCCGGTGAAGTTGTCGTCGAAGTCGGCGATCTTCCAGGCCCGTGATCGGCTCGGGTTCGAGCCGGTGAAGGCGTTGTTCGAGCGGGTTGCCCGGCCGTTGGCGACGGAGCAGACGCCGGGGTGTTGGCTGGCGGGTCGCCGGTTGGTGGCCATTGATGGGACCACGTTGGATGTGGCCGACACGGTGGTGAATGACGTTTTCTTCGGGCGGCCGGGGGTGAGCAAGGGTGAGCAGGCGGCGTTCCCGCAGGCGCGTGTGGTCGGCCTTGTCGAGTGCGGCACGCACGCGATCTTTGATGCTGTCACGGGTGCGTACACGACTGGTGAGGTCTCGTTGGCGCGCCAGTTGGTCGGCCGGTTGCAGCCGGGAATGTTGTGTCTGGCCGATCGAGGTTTCTACGGGTTCGCCTTGTGGGAGCAGGCTGCGGCGACAGGCGCTGATCTGTTGTGGCGGATGCGCGCCAGTCAGCGTCTCGATCCGATCGAGGTGTTCGACGACGGCTCGTACTTGTCGAGGGTGTTCGAGGTCCGCAACTTCAAACGGCGCGGCGAGGGCATGCTCGTTCGGGTGATCGACTACACCATCGACGACGGACGCGACAGCGACAACGTCTACCAGTTGATCACCACGCTCCTCGATCCGGCCGTCGTGTCGGCAACAGAGTTGGCTCTCGCCTACTCGCAACGATGGGAGATCGAGACAGTATTCGACGAGTTGAAGACCCATCAGCGTGGCCCGCTAGCGGTGCTGCGCTCGAAGTCACCAGCTCTTGTCCAACAAGAGATCTGGGGTCATCTGTGTTGCCACTACGCGATCCGCACCCTGATGTGGGAATCCGCCGACCACGCCAAGATCGACCCCGACCGGGTCAGTTTCGTCGCCGCACTGCGCATCGCGCGCCGCTCGATATCAGCGGCGCGCGATTTTTCCCCCTCAGCTTGAACACGTCTGGCGACACGCGATCCGACTGCTCTGCCAACGGCTGAATCCGGCCCGCCGGCAACGATCGAACCCGCGGGTCATCAAACGCAAGTACGTCAAGTGGCACGTCAAACGCTCCCGACACCGCGACTGGCCACGACCCACCGGACCACCCATCGCCACCATCCAGTCACCTAACTGAACGGTATTATGCTTAGCTGTACCTAGTTCTACCCGGTACAGCGGTTCAGTCGACCGCGTCTTCGACCGCATCGACGGCTTCGTCAGCGATCTTGTCAAGTGCATCGCGCACGTCGTCGAGACCCGGCACTTCGGCCAGCAGTGTGTCTTCCAGGCGAGTGTCGTCGAGGATCAGGAACAGCACCACGCCGACGACCGCGCCCACCACCGGGAACACGATGAACACCCACAGTTGCTCGAGCGCACCCGTCGAGGTCTCGGCAAAGAGAGCGGTGCCGATGCTGCGCGCCGGGTTGACCGAGGTGCGGTCGATCGGGATGGCGATGAGGTGGATCAGGGTGAGGGTGAAGCCGGCGACCAGCCCGCCGAAGCCCGGCGCGAACTTGCGAGTGGTGGTGAACAGCACCACCATCACGAGTAGCGCAGTGAGGATGACTTCCGTGACGATGGCGGCGCCGACACCGAAGTACGGGCCCGACCAGAGGTTGGCAGCGAACGAACCACGCTCGAAGTCGTCGCGGCCACTGGCGATGCCCAGGATGATGGCGCCGCCCGCAATTGCACCAACGAGCTGCCCGATGACCGCGAACACGGCATGTGGGCCGTTGACCTTCTTTGCCAGGAACATGCCCAGCGTGACCGCCGGGTTGATGTGGCAGCCGCTGATCGGCCCGATGACGTAGGCCATGATGGCCAGCGACAGACCGAAGCCGACAGCAACGCCGGCAACGCCCACGTAGTCGAAGCTGAAGATGGCGACGCCCGGGCCGCCCAGCATGAGCACCAACGTGCCCACCAGTTCTGCGACCAGGATCCGGCCGTTGTTCTGAGTCTCCATCGCGGTCACCCTATTCGCCCACCGGTTCTCAATCGCGCAATGTGCGGGTACCGTCGCACGCATGGCAGCCCGTCGCCGCAGCGAGACGCTCCTGGTCACCACCGTGACGGCCGGCGAGCGAGCGCGTCACCCCGACGAGTTGATCGTGGAAGAGCCGATGACGGTGCAGCTCGATGGCACGACCGTCAGCACCACCATGCGGACCCCGGGCCACGACTACGAACTGGCGGTCGGGTTCTGCCAGACGGAGGGTTTGCTGGCCGGCTTTCCGGTGCTTGGTGTGCGTTACTGCGCGAGCGCTTCGGCGGTGGACAGCGAGTTCAACGTGGTCACCGTGGAGACTGGTGGTCGTGCACCGGCGCCGCGTCCGCGTCTGGGCAACACGACATCCAGCTGCGGCATCTGCGGCAACGACGCGATCGACGAGCTGTGTGCCCGCCTGCTGCCGTTGCCAGCCACACCGCCGATCCCATTCGACGTGTTGCACGCCGTTCCCGATGTAGTTCGCAGGGCACAAGGTTTGTTCGACAGCACCGGTTCCGTCCACGCGGCGGCCGCGTTCACGGCCGATGGCGAAGTGCTCATGACTCGCGAAGACGTCGGCCGCCACAACGCGGTCGACAAGGTGATCGGTCGGCTGCTGCTCGACGGTCAGCTGCCCGCTTCCGGCCTTGGGCTGTTCGTCAGTGGGCGGGCCAGCTTCGAGCTGGCGCAGAAGGCGTGGGCGGCCGGCTTCAGCACGCTGGTCGCGGTCAGCGCACCGACCGCGCTGGCCGTCCACACGGCCCGACGGGCAGGTCTGGTGTTGGCCGGTTTCGTGCGCGCCGACCGGCTGAACATCTACTCGCCGGAGCGCATCGCCCCGTAGCCTGATGGCATGAGCGAACCCATCAAGCCCTCCATTGGTCGCGGGATGTTGCACCTGTTCTGCAAGGCAACGCCGATGTTCGACGGTGAGAGTGTGGTGGCAGCGGTGAAAGCTGCCGAGGCCGACGGTGTGCAGGTCGTGGCGGTATCCACGCTGGGCCACAAGTGCGACGCTGCCTTCATGGCGATGCACGAAGACTGGCAGGCATTGCGCGCCGTGCAGTCGGGCCTGCAGCGCGCCGGGCTGGAAGTGGTCGACAGCTACGTCAGTCTCACCGAGGTCAGCGAGTACTCGAAGGGCATGCCCGAGGAGATGCTCCAAGGCCGGCTGTACCCCGACATTCCACCCAAGGCTCATCACATGCCTGCATGGTGCTTCTACCCGATGTCGAAGCGGCGCGAAGCGGACGCGAACTGGTTCACGTTGCCGTTCGAGGAACGCAAGGCTCTGATGCACGAGCACGGCATCAGTGGCCGTAAGTTCGCCGGTCGCATCGTGCAGTACATCACCGGCTCCACCGGGCTCGACGACTACGAGTGGGGTGTCACTTTGTTCGCAGTTCACCCCGACGACCTCAAGGAAGTCGTGTACACGATGCGCTTCGATGAGGCCTCCGCGAAGTACGCCGACTTCGGCCCGTTCTACACCGGCATGGTCGTGTCGGTGGAGGAGCTGGTCACGTCGCTCTGAAGTGCTGGCATCAGCCGATGCCGATTGCGACGACTCCAGCGGCGACGTCGCGGCCGCTGCGGTCAAACGTGAAGCGCTCGAAGTTGGCTGCGATGACGTTGCCGTTGGCGTCGATCGACAGGTTTCCGCTCGGCCCGTTGTAGTTGATGTTGCGACCGTCGACGAGGGCCGCACTGCAATCGCTGAACATCGAGCAACTGGTTCCGCTGGTGGTGACGGCGGCGATGGAACTGGCAATCCTCGCGGGGGCGTTCGAGCCGGCAGATTGGGCTGCCAACGCGACAATGGCGAGACAGTCGTACGCGTTGTGGGCATAGAGGCCGCTGGCCTCGGGGTCGACGGTCAACAGTGCCTGAGTGAACACCGCGGAGTCGGCGTACGCGATGGGCGACACTCCGCTGACACGGAGCGCCAACCCGGGGCTGAACGGCTGCGCGGATGCGGCGGGCCGCCGAATTGCGTCGTTGACCACATAGCTCAGCCGGGTCTGTGCCGCGGCGTCGATGGCGTTGATGATGGCCGGCCCGGTCACGGCATCGGCGATCACGGCAACAACTTCGGGTGTGGCTGCGAGCGCTTCTTCGACGGCCGCGGAAATTGACTCCTCGTTGACGGTGAAGCCGATCGTCGCCGCCACGTTGGTACCGAGAGCGGCGATGGCGTCGTCGGTGGCTTCACCGAATGGACGGCCGTAGCCATCGTCGAGATACAGCACCACGGCAGTGCTGCTACCGGTGGCCTCGACCACGTTGGCGATGGCCTCAGCCTGTAGTGAGTCGCTGGGGATCGTGCGGAAGAACAGGCCGTCATCGGGGAAGTTGTCGAGTGCCATCGCCGTGGCCGTTGGGCTGCATGTCAGTACGCCGGCCTCGACCGCCGCGCCAAGCGCGCCGAGTGTGTTCAGTGACGAAGTCGGCCCGATGATCGCGTCGACTCGCGACGCGAGGCTCTGGACAGCAAGTGCTGCTGCCGCGGGGTTGACGCCCTCCTCAGCCGTGATCAGCCGCACCGGCTCGCCATTGATGCCGCCAGCGGCGTTGATCTCGGTGATGCCCGCGGCCAGTGCGTCGCTCATCGACGACCCCAGGTCGGCGGCGCCGCCACTTCTCGGGAGAATTGCCCCAATGACGAGGGTGCCGTCGTTGGGATGGGTGGTGGTACTGGTCGTGGCGACCGTGGCAACAGAGTCCGTGCCGGGTCCCGAGCCCCCGGTATCGCTGCAGGCAGCCATCACGATGAGCGACAGCACTACGGCCGCGCCAGCGGCACGAAGGTGTTTGGGGTGGGACACGAGGGAAGTGTAGGAGGCAAGCCGACGGTCGACGGGGAAGACTCTCAGCTCGCCAAGCCGAGAAGGTGGGAATCAACATGATCGGCCGACATGGCCAACGGTTCGATCCATACCCGAACGGGAACGCCGCTGAGCTGGATATCGGCGAGCATCGCGTCGGAGAGACGCCGCGTGCGCTCACGAACATCCTGATCGCGGCGAGCGAGGATGAGCAGTTTGCCGCTGGGCGTCGCCGCCATCGTCTCACCGGTGCGGAATGCCTCGCGAGCATGGTGCGCGACTCGCGCAGCACTGTCGGGCCAACCGTCGGTCTCGATGATCACAAGGGCCAAGTGGGCCCCCGGCGGTTGGCCGAGGGCACGAGCGTTCTGCACCTGCTGCTGCAAACGCACGCGCAAGACCTCGAATGGGCCCACTGTCTCTGCGTCTTCGTGGAGCAGCCCGTCGGCCCACCCACTGGCGAGAAGAATGATTCCGCCCTGTTCCAGTAGGTGGCGGAATGGGCGCGATCGGGCTGCGAGCAACCGGAACCAGGCCAGCACATCGTTCAGCGGGTGGCCGTCGGTGGCGAAGTGGTAGCCAATCGTGCGCAGATCGCCGATGTCGCCGCGCTCGACGACGTGAGAAATCGCGGTGGTCGAGCGCTCCGCCCGCTCGCCCCAGCCGACCTGAAGATCGTGAAGCCACGCGTCAATCACTCGTCGACGAATCGGCACGAAAGCTTGACGTCATCGCTCACTAATGATGACGTCATTTCCTTGACGATTTTGTTGCGCGTATGCTGCCGGTGCAGTTCGGGACATTCGTGTGCTGAACGAGGAGAGACGAATTCACTTGGCCACCGCAATGGCGGTACGAGAACTCAGCGACGCGGAGCTGATCGTTGGCGCGCGCAAGGGCGACTCCGACGCCTATGGCGAGCTGTACCGCCGTCACGCTGACTCGGCTCGCGCCGCAGCCCGTGCGCTCACTCGGTCGCACTCGGACGCCGACGATCTGACCTCCGAGGCGTTTGCCAGGGTGCTGCGCGCGCTGCAGAGTGGCGGCGGCCCGGAAGTGTCGTTCCGTCCCTACCTGGTCACCGCAGTGCGCAACGTGTTCTACGACAAGGTTCGCCGCAATCGGGAGGAACCCTCGCCGGACATGAGCGACGAGGTCAACGTCGCACTGCTCGACGCAGCGAACAGCCAAGAGGATGGTGCGTTCGCAGCGGCTGCGTTCGCGACGCTGCCGGAACGATGGCAGTTGGTGCTCTGGCACACCGAGGTCGAAGGCCGCAGTGTTGCCGAGGTGGCACCGCTACTTGGCTTGGCGCCCAACGCAGTTGCTGCGTTGGCGTACCGGGCACGCGAAGGTCTGCGCCAGGCCTACCTGCAGGCCCACTTGCGCGACCAGCAGGTTGCCGAGTGCCGTGAGTGCGCAGCCAGCTTGGGTGCGTACGTGCGCGACGGCCTGTCGGCGCGTGATCGCCGGCGAGTGGACGCTCACCTCGATGACTGCGCCTCGTGTACTGCGCTGGTCACCGAGCTCACCGACACCAACAGCACGCTGCGCGCCGCACTGATCCCGGCGCTGATCGGCGTCTCGTCGACCGCGTATCTGTCCGGGTTGGGTGGCAAGGGCGTTCTGGCCTGGCTCACCCGCGTGCCCAAGAAGCAGCTGGGGGCGGCTGGCGGCACCGTTGCCGCCAGCGCTATTGCGGTCGCTGCTTTTGCGGGCGTGTTCGGTGGCGGCCATAACGAAATTGTGGCACCGCCCGCCGTCACCTCGACCATTGTGGTCCAGTCGGAGGCCGTGACTGGTCGTTCGACGCCCTCGCAGAGTTCCTCGCCCCCAACCAGTTCGGTGCCGACCAGTTCGTTCCCACCAACAAGTTCGGAACCGGTTGTTGTTTCCCCGGCCACGATCACGTCGACGACCACATCGACGACAGCGCCCAGGTTCACCCCGGCAGTCGCCCCACCGACCACTGTTCGCCCGAGTATCCCTGCCCGACCGAACCCGACGGTTCCAGCCACGACGCCCACGCCCACACCGACGACGCCCACGCCCACACCGACGACGCCCACGACGACCACACCGACCACACCGACCGCACCGACGACGCCCACGACCACACCGACGACGCCCACGACCACACCTGCGACCACGCTGCCGCCCGCCCCAGCCTCGCTCACCGTTAGCGCAGTGCAGCGGTCGGCGGCGGTGCTCAACGGCCAGTTCCGGCTGCAGATCACCGTGACCAACAATGGCGCTTCCCCCGTCAATGGCCTGCAGCTCGACATTCCGATCCCGACCGGCGCCTCGTTCCTCCGTGCGGAAGCGGCAGGCGCGCCTGTGGTCACGCTCGTCAACGCATTTGCCCCGGGCTGGAGTTGCGCCGGCAACGTGTCGTGCACATCGCCCGCGATACCGCCCGGCCAGTCGTCGGTCGTGGAGCTGACGTTGGCCGTGTCGTCGTCGGCCCCCGACCGCATCACGCTGACGCCAAACATTTCGTCACCGGTTGGGGCCACGGTCATCAGCTCGCCCATCACAGTGTCGGTCGGGGCCATCGCTGATCTTCTCGTTGCCGAAACCGAGCGAGGGGCATTACGGGCCATCGGCAACACCGTGGTCACATGCAGTGACCGCAGCCCCAACTGCGCTGACGCTCGCGCCGGTAGTGCTACCGGCTCGAAACTCGACCATTACTCCTATGCAATGCAATACGTCAACACAGCCGGCGGCAAGTTCAACTCGTCGTCGGCTCAGCTGACTCTCACCGGCACCAGCGCGAAGGCATACCTGGTGTGGGCCGGCGACCTCGACCAGGGTGGCTCGGCGCCAAGTCCGAAGGAGTTCGACAGGGTCACCTTCACCACTCCATCGGGCACTGCCACAGTCACTGCGGACGCCTGGCAGAACTTCGACTCTTCCGTCTCCGTGAACTCTGGCATGTACACGGCGTACGCCGACGTGACCGCGCTGGTCACCGCGAGTGGCAACTACTCGGTGGCGGATCTGCAGACCGCACTCGGCGTCGGCAGTTTCGGCGGCTGGTCGTTGATCGTCATCGACCACGACGCGTCGCTTCCCGAGCGTTTCATGACGGTGACGGCGCCGCTTGGGGTCATCACCAGAGAGCCCACGACGTGGCTGACGTTCAGCGTGGCCGTGCCGCAGCCGATGGTGGATGCGACCGGGGCGCTCGTTGCCGCCGGGTTCGAGGGTGACCGTGGCCTGCCGGCCGATCAGATGTCGCTGTCGGGCTTCGTGGTGAGCAACCCATTTCAGAGCAAGATCTTGGGCAAACGTGACCCGTCCTTCGAGAACTCGCTGGGAACCGATGTTGTCGAGGTGGTGACCAGCGGAATGAACGGTTCACAGCTCACGTTCAGCGCCACTTCCACCGACGACAGGGTCATCATTTCGCTGGTCGCCGTCGCACTCGATCTCTGAACCGCCTATGGTCGGGACGTGAGCGACGCCACGCCCCAGGACTTCACACGCGACCTTGCCCGGTGGAGTGACGCCCTCGCCGGCATCGCGCGTACCGGTCTCGGCTTCACCCAGAACCTGTACGAGCGCGAGCGGTTCGAGGAGGTGCTGCACGTTGCCGCCGACATCAAGGCGGCCGCCGATGAGGCACTGGAGGTGCGCCGCGAGACCGACCATTTCATTCAGGAATGGATGGAGAACGTTGGCGAGGGAATTCCCGGCTATGTGACCCCCAAGGTGGCAATCGGTGCGGTGGTGGGTAACGACGCCGGCGAGATTCTTCTGGTACAGCGGGGTGATAGTGGTGTGTGGCTGTACCCGACGGGGTGGGCCGACAACGGCTACTCGCCCAGCGAAGTCGTGGTCAAGGAGGTGCTGGAGGAGACAGGTATCGAGTGCGAGCCAGTGCAGCTGCTGAGCGTGATCGACGGCCAGCGAATGGGCTTCACTCGCTTTGCGATGTACCTGCTGCTCTTTCACTGCCGAGCAACGGGTGGCAGTCTGGCGGCGCACCCGCTGGAGACCGCCGATCTCGGCTGGTTCCGACGCGACCAGTTGCCGCACCCGACCGTGGGGGCAGAGTGGTGGGGGCCGATGGCGTTCGGCGCGATCGATGGCAACGTGCGGCCTGCCACGTTCGAACCGCCGCGCCGTCCTGTGTGGCGTGGGCCGAACGACTGACGGGCGCTACTTCTCGCCTTGCTGCTCGTTGCCCTCTTGATCGCGTAGGAAGCGCTCGAGATCGGCCATGAAGGCTTCGCTGTTCACTTCGACGTCCACGTCCACGTCGGGCTCCAGTTCGCCGCCGACCGTGTCGTCATCATCGTCATCGTCATCGTCGTCGTCTTCCTGATCGAAATCGGTGTCGTCGAGCTGCCCGCTGTCGGAGAGCGACTCCAGCCGTTCCACGTAGCCCACGAGATCCGAGTCGTTGGCGACGAAGGCGGTGACGCGAGCGTCATAGGCAACGGCCTCGGCCTGCAACCGTGCCGTCGGTGCCGGAGTGCCGATCATCTCGCAGGCGCGCTCGACGAGGGCCAGCGACGCCTTCGGTGATGGGACCTGCGCGGCGTAGGCCGGCACAGCCGCCCACAACGACGCGCATGACATATCGGCGCGTGTGCACGCATCTTGTACGACGCCGACGATGCCGGTCGGTCCCTCGTAGCGGCTGCGTTGCAGATCGAATCGGTCGATGACGTCTTGCTCGGTGGCAGTACCGATCAGCTGCACCGGCCGGCTGTGCGGCACGTCGGCCAACAGCGCTCCCAGTGTGAGCACCATCGACACGTCGAAATGCTGAGCAATCCCGATCAGCTGCTGCGTGAACAGCCGCCAGCGCAACGCAGGCTCGGGGCCCAAGATCAGAATCACATCTCCGCCGGGAGTGCTGGCGCTCCACGCCCCGACTGTCGGCCAGACAATGGTGCGTCGCTGCTCAGGAGTGAGGCGTACGTGTGGGCGGACCGTGGCGAAGTCGGTGAACTCCTCTGGATCGATCTCGGCGAGCGGCTGTGCCTGCCATGCTTCGACGAGGTGACGAACGCTGTTGCTGGCCGAATCGGCCGCATCGTTCCACCCCGTGAATGCCGCAATCACGATGGGACGCTGTAGCGAAGGGTGCGCCAGCCAGCGGACGTGCTCCATGACCTGCAACGCTATCGGTATGTCCGAGTCTGTGAGCGTGACCCCAGAACCGTGGG
>JBBQMG010000026.1:0-32525 GCA_038328705.1 Acidimicrobiales bacterium
GTTCATGGAGGCCACCGTCGACGTGTGGGAGATTCCGCCTGAGAGCGCTGCGCGAGTCGGCCATCCGGCACCATTTCCGATCGCGTTGCCCGAGCGGTTGATCCACATGAACACCTACGAAGGCGAGTTGGTGCTCGACCCCTTCATGGGTTCTGGTACGACAGGCGTTGCCGCCGTGCGTACGGGTCGCCACTTCATCGGCTACGACACCGATGCGGCGTATGCGGGCGCAGCGATGGCTCGCATCGGAGGCGAATCGTCGGTGCCGCAGGTGCAGCTGGCGGCGGGTTCGGGGCGCACCACCGATCCGGTGGTAGGGGGTTGGGCGGCGAAGGACTTGGCCAAGTCGCTGTTGACCGATGCCGGTTACACCGACATCAGCGACGAGACGAAGGTGCTCACGGGTGTTCAGCCGACGTTGTCCGCTCTGGACGCGAAGGGACGCCGCTGGTGGTTCGAGGTAGTTGGCGGTCGCACCTCCAATCGGCCGGGCGCGCAACGCGTCGAGCTGCTGTGGCGAGCCATTGCCAAGGGCGCGATCGTGCGTGAGGCCGACCCGTCGGCTCGCTTCGGGGTGCTGACCACCGGCCTACCCGCGTCGGCTTCCGGTGGCAGCGCGTTGAAGGCCGTCACCGGTCCCAAGAAGCCCGTTGCGGTGGTCATCGATGTGATGGCGCCGGACGCAGTTGCAGGCCTGCGCGCCGCCGGCCGGTAGCCGAGCTTTGGCGCTGCGGCGCCCTTCCGGGGCTCGCCGCCGCCAAAGCTGTTGGGGTGTGTCAGAAGACGAAGCGGGTGATGACGTAGATTGCGAGGCCGGCGAGGCCGCCGACGATGGTGCCGTTGATACGAATGAATTGCAGGTCGCGGCCCACCTGCAGCTCCAATCGTTCGGCTGTTGCCTTGCCGTCCCACTTCTGCACGGTGGAGCTGATGATCTCGGCAACCTCGCCGCGGTAGTGATCGACCACGTAGCCGGCTGCGCGTTGTACCCAGGCGTCGATCTTCTGTTGCAGTTCTGGCGCGTCGCGGAGGCGCTCGCCGAGGTCGACCAGTGACCGGTCGATGCGCGTACGCAGTTCGCTGGCGGGGTCGTCGGTCGCGAGGAGCGTGGTCTGCTTCACCTCGCCCCACAGCGACTGCAGCCAGGCCCGAACATCTCGGTGCGCGAGCAGTTCGTTCTTGAGATCCTCGCCCTTCGCCATCAGCTCCGGGTCGGCGCGCAGGCGGGCAGCAAACGCGACGACTCGCTGGTCAATTGCCAGTCGTACCTCGTGCTTGGCGTCGCTGCCGACGTCGGTCATGAAGCTGTGCACTGCGGTGTAGATCTTCTCGAAGATTCGGTCGTCGAACTTCTCGGGTATCCACCATGGCGACTCCTGCTCGAGCCGCGTGCGGAAGGTGCTGCGGTTGTCGTCGAGAAAGCCGGCCAAACCGGTGAGGACCGCATCGAGCAGCCGTTGGTGGTGGCCGCCGTCCATCGCCACGTCGAGCGCACGGCCCATCAGCGGAGCGACCGGAGTGGTGCGAATCTTGCGCTCGATGAGGCTTTCGAGCGCGCTGCTGACGTCGCGATCGTCGAGCACCTCCAGGCTGCCGCGCAGCGCGTCGGCAACGCCTTCGCCTGCCTTGCTGGCGTTGGCCGGGTCGCTCAACCAGGTACCCAGGCGTTGGCCCACGTGCGCGTTGGCCAGCCGCTCGTCGAGCACCTCGCGGGTGAGGAAATTCTCCTGGACGAAGCCACCGAGCGACTCGCCGATCTGGTCCTTTCGGTGCGGGATGATCGCAGTGTGCGGGATGGGGATGCCCAGCGGGTGGCGGAAGAGGGCCGTGACCGCGAACCAGTCGGCGAGAGCGCCGATCATCGCAGCTTCCGAGAAGGCCCGCACGTAGCCCAGCCAGTTGTGGTTCGGTTCCTGCCACCGGGACAGCACGAACACGACGGTGACAACGACCAGCAGCCCAAGTGCGAGCCGCTTCATCCCCACCATCGCTGCCTTGCGGTCGCGATCACTCCCCGACATCACGTCCATCACGCCGACCCTAACGGCGGACGCCGGCGGCGAGAGCTAATGCTGGACGACGTAGAGGCCGGGTCTGCCGGCGGCCAATCGTGCCGCGGAGCAGATGATGAGCGCCGGGATCAACGTGTTCCAACCGAACTGCTCGACCGTCAGCACCACTCCGGTCAACGCGATGGTCGTGGCGGCAGCGAACGTGGCGGCCGAGCCGGTGGTGGCCAGGAGTGGTGATGGCATGTGCAGTCCTGGGGCGATCGCGCCTCCGACCGTGGAGCCAACTACGAGCAGCGGGGTCACTTCGCCGCCGACGAAACCGGTGCCGAGCGCGACTGCGGTGAACAGCAACTTGAGCAGTGGCACCCACCAGTCGACATGTGCGCCGGCGAACGCGTCGCTCAGAAGTGGTGTCGACAGACCAAGGTAGTCACGACCGAAAAGTGCCATCAGTGCGAGGGTGGCCAGGCCGCCGAGTACTGGGCGAATCGGCGGCCACCTGAACCAGTGCGCCATCCACGATCGGATGAATTGGATCAGGCGCACGAACATTCGACCAGCGATGCCGAACGCGATTCCGGCAAGGATCAGTTTCACGGGCAAGCCCAGCGTCCAGTTGATCGAGGGAATGTGGGGTCGATCAGCCATCCGGTAGCCAAGGCTGTCGACCACCAGCTTGCCGCTGAATGCAGAAATCACGGCCGGGAGCAACGCGTGCCACCGGTGCCTGCGCGTGACCTGCAGCGTGAAGGCGATACCGGTCAGTGGCACGCCGTAGACAGCGCCCCAACCACCGGCGAGGGATGCTGCGATGAGAAGTCG
Source organism: Acidimicrobiales bacterium (assembly GCA_038328705.1). Lineage (GTDB taxonomy): Bacteria > Actinomycetota > Acidimicrobiia > Acidimicrobiales > Ilumatobacteraceae > UBA668. The sequence goes on from JBBQMG010000026.1 coordinate 2,835, forward strand.
GCGTTCGTCCGGTCCTAGGCGAGCCGCACGCGCGGCGGTGTCTGTCACGGAACCGGCCAGTTGCAGCGCGGCTCCCTCGCGGCCGACCGACGCGCCCGCGAGGTGGCCGGCGACCGAGCCGCCGAAGATCATCGGCGCCATGCGTGCCGGTACTCCGTGGGTGAACAGGTGGCCCTGCTCGATGACTGCCGGCGTGCCGCCCTTCGCCCGCCCGCCCAGGTAGTAGTACGTCGCGCCGACGAGAAGTCCGACAACCGGCAGCAGCCAGACCAACCACCCGTTGGCAACACGTGTGCTCGTCGCCCAATCGAGGCTGCGGAGGAACGCAAACGAAATCACTCCTGTCAGCCCGCCACCAATCGCTGCGAACAGGGCCAGCCTGGCCTTGGCGATCATCGTTGCGAGGCTACAGCCGATCGTATGCTCGATGCAGTGCCGCAGTCGTTCAGCCGCCGTTCTCTGTTGGGGATCGGTGCCGTCGTTGCGGTGGCAGGCGTCGCTGGAGCATCTCCGGTGCCGTCGCTGGGGGTCGCCGGGTCTATGTCGGTTCTCAACGCGGCATCAGCTCGACCCAGGGAATCATCTACGAGATCAGCGGCCCATTTCCCTGGTAGGCCCGCTGACTTGAACGGCCCACTGACTTGAACGGCCCACTGACTTGAACGGCCCACGGAATCTCTGTCAGACCCCTTGAGTACGCTCGTCCGTAGGATGGACGAACCATGAGCGACCAGTCATTGTTCGATGTCGACCCGCTCGATCTGGCGTCTTTGAACCCTGACCAGCTCGACGCGGTGGTGCATCGTGGTGGGCCGCTGCTCGTCGTTGCGGGTGCCGGCTCGGGCAAGACGCGGGTGCTCACGCACCGCATCGCGCACCTGATTCATGACGGTGTGCCGCCGTCCTCGATTCTGGCCATCACGTTCACCAACAAGGCTGCCGACGAGATGAAGCACCGGGTCGCGGCGCTGGTCGGGCCGATGGTGAAGGCGATGTGGGTGTGCACCTTCCACAGTGCGTGTGTGCGCATTCTTCGTGCTCACGGCGATGCGATGGGCTACCCGCGCACGTTCAGCATCTACGACCAATCAGATGCGCAGCGGCTGGCGGGCTATGTGATCCGCGACCTGGGGTTGGATGCCAAGCGCTTTCCGCCGCGGGCAGTGCACGGGCAGATCAGCATCTGGAAGAACGAGTTGGTCACGCCCGAGCAGGCGTTGGTGAAGGCCGACAATCCATTCACTCGCAAGCACGCCGAGGTCTACGTCGACTATCAGGCTCGGCTGGCCAAGGCCGGTGCCATGGACTTCGACGACCTGCTGATGAAGACGGTGCAGCTGTTCCGCGAGCACCCAGATGTCCTGGCGCACTACCAGCAGCGTTTCCAACACGTGTTGGTCGACGAGTATCAAGACACCAACATGGCCCAGAACGAGCTCGCCCTCTCTTTGGCTGCGCAGAGTGGTCAGGTGACCATTGTGGGTGACCACGACCAGTCGGTGTATGGGTGGCGAGGCGCCGATGTGCGCAACATCTTGCAGTTCGAGGAGGCGTTCGACGACGTCACCACGATCGTGCTCGATCAGAACTACCGCAGCACGCAGACCATTCTCGACGCGGCCAACGCGGTCATTCGCAACAACCCGGATCGCAAGGAGAAGCACCTCTGGAGCGAAAAGGGCAGCGGCGATCGCATCATGCGGTACCACGCCGAGGACGAAGGCGATGAGGCAACGTTCGTGGCGCGCACGATGCAGTCGGTGCAGCGCGAGTCGCACGCGATGTGGAAGGAGATGGCCGCCTTCTACCGAACCAACGCGCAGAGCCGGGTGCTGGAGGAAGCGTTCATGCGCTTCGGCATTCCGTACAAGGTGGTCGGCGGTACCCGTTTCTACGATCGACGCGAGATCAAGGACGCGATGGGGTACCTGCGCGCGGTGGTCAACCCGGCCGACGAGGTCAGCATCAAGCGCGTCCTCAACGTGCCCAAGCGCGGCGTTGGTGAGACCAGTGTCGCCAAGCTCGACGCGTTCGCCAAGGCCGACGGCATCACCTTCGCCGAGGCAATGCGTCATGCACAGGAGGCCGGGCTCACCGGCCCAGCGGCGCGCGGAGTCGAGAGTTTCGTACGACTGCTCGACGAGATGAGCCTGCTCGCCGCACAAGAGGGCACCGGCCCGGGCGACCTGTTGCAGGCGGTGATGGACGGCAGCGGTTACCTGGCTGAGCTGGAAGCGGAGATGGAAGGGTCGGTCGAGGCGGCCGGTCGGCTGGAGAACATCGGCGAGATGATCGGGTCGGCCCGTGAGTTCACACGCATCGACGAGTTCCTCGAGCAGGTGGCGTTGGTGGCCGACACCGACGAGATCAATGACGACGACAAAGTGGTGCTGATGACACTGCACAGCGCCAAGGGTCTGGAGTACCCAGTGGTGTTCTTGGTCGGCATGGAGGAAGGGCTTTTCCCCAGCAGTCGTGCACTGACCGAACCGACGCAGATGGAGGAGGAACGTCGACTGGCATATGTGGGTATCACCCGCGCCCAGCAGAAGTTGTTCGTCAGCCACGCCTGGAGCAGGCAACTGTTCGGGACCACCAACTACAGCCCGCCGTCGCGCTTTCTCGACGAGATTCCCGCCGAGCTGATCGAGCAGTCGGGCGCAGTCGGCGGGCGAAGCTCGCACGGTCGCCAGAGCTACCGCGGTCGTGGCGGGTCGGGCGGTGGTGGCTACGGCGGCGGCGCTCCGCCGGCGTACAAGCGACGCGACGCCGCCGACAACTACAACGACGATGCCGGCTCGTCACGCAACAGCAGCAGCGGTAGCCGCTCGCCAGTCAGCAGCTTCGACCCCGACGACGATGTCGATTGGCACCGCGAGCGTGTGGTGGAGGCAGCCCTTGCCGCGGGTCAGCGCCAGCCCGGACAGTCGAACTCGCAAGATCTCGGCCTGCGCATCGGCGACGACGTCGAGCACCCGGCGTTCGGTGAGGGCGTCATCATCGAGATTCGAGGGCAGGGCGATCGAGCGGAGGCAACGATTCGCTTCCGGGAGGCCGGCACGAAGCATCTCTCATTGGCCTGGGCGCCTCTCAAGAAGCTCTGAAGTAGCTGCGACGACGGGACGCGCCCCAGGTGCACCTGCTTCAATGGTGTGGATGCTGCCCGCAGTGCACGTCCACGATGCGGAAACGCTGCAGCGCCGCAAGAATCTCAGCCGTACCTGGGCCGGCATCGTGGTGGTCTGGTCGCTCATCCGCACCGTAATCGTGTGGGCCGCCGTCGGCGACTACGGCCTCAACCCGTGGATCTATCTGTCGCTCGACCTGGGCGCCGCGATCGTGGACGCGATCACCACGCCGCGCATGGTGATCAGCTTCATTGACGACCACTTCAAGCAAGCCCTCAAATGGGCGGTCATCTCGCTGACCGTCTTCATCATTCCTGACCTCTACATCTTCCTCGGCACGCGCACGCTTCCGAAGCGAATCATCGTTGCATTGTGCCTGATCATCGGTCTCACGCTCACCGTCGGCGTCGTCAGCGTGATTCGCAAGATCCGCAAGGGTCGCGCCGAGCGCGCGGCGTGCGAAGCGGCCGTGCTTGAATAGCGGTCATGAAGGCAGCCGTTCTCTTCCAGAGCCTCACCGGCAACACGCGCAAGGCGGGCGAGCTCATTGCCGCCAACCTGCAGCAGGAGGGGTGGGGTATCACCACCGTGACGCCGATGAAGGAGCTGCAACTTGCAGCGATCCAAGAGGCGGATGTCGTCATCATCGGCACGTGGGTGCACGGTCTCTTCGTCGTTGGTCAGGCGCCGTGGGGCATTGGCGCCATCAATCACCTGCCTGCGCTGTGCGGTAAGTTGGCTGCCACCTACTGCACGTTCGCACTCAACCCTGGCACCACGCTCGACAAGCTCGACGGTGCGGTCAGCCACCTGGGCGCCGAAGTCATCGGTGGCCTGGCCCTGAACCGCAGCAGGCTGGCCGAGCACAGCGAAACGTTCGCCGCTCGCCTCGTCGCGAACATCCCAGTCCGAGTCTGACCGGCGCGCGTCGGGCTAGCAGCGGCTCAGGCGCGGGTCGCGCTCGGGTCGTTGACCCGACCTGCGAACAACACCGTCGATCCTGCGCCGTCACGAAGCCAGAAGGTGAATGGACGGTCGATCGTCAACACGACGGGGACATCCTCGACGGGCATCGCCGTCGCAGCCATCACGACAGCCGTCGCGGCGGCGGCCTCCGTGCCCTCTTCGTCGACGGTGATGTTGGCCTGATGAATCACGTTGCCGATCATCAGCTTCTCGTCGGCGGTCATGCCGCTGAAGTCGGCGGCATCGGAGAAGGCGGTGGCCATGCCCATGGCTCCAAGCAATGTCGCCAGGCTGGTGGAGGTCTCGATATCGAAGCGCGGCAGCCCCAGGTCGACCTGCTTGTTGTTGAGCGCGGCGAACACCTCGTCGGCGGTCGGCACCGCAGAGTTTGCATCGTCGCCGACCGCGACGACGAAGGACAGTTGCCGGAACGCGTACGGCAGCTCGACCGCCTGCCAGCCGTCGCCTGAGGCGTAACCGAGGTCGGCGGACTTGTGCATCATCGAGACGGTCACCTCGCCCATGGGTGCGGCGAACGGCTCGTCGACGGTCGCGTCGACATCGAACGTGTCGCCCCAGTTGGCCTGCAGGTAGATCGCGTTGACCAGAGTGAGTCGCGAGTCGGTGGTGATGGTGCCTTCGCTCAGCAGTTGCGGGATGCGCTCGTTGGTCTGGTCGTTGACCCAGCCGTTGATTTCCGTGCGAGCGGCCTCAGGGTCGCTGCGATAGTCGACCAACTCCAGGCCAGCGTCGTATTCGGATGACAGCAGATCGAGGAACGCCTGCTGGAAGGCAAGACCCGACTGCGCCCACAGCGAATTCGCGATCGCGAGCTGTACTTCGCTGGTACCGACTCCGCCCCCGGTGGTGTTATCGACGGATTTGTTCAGTGCTGCCAGTGCGGTGCTGAGCCCGTTGAACGAGTGGTGAATCGTGGCTGGGTCGGTGATGTGTAGCACCGTGTCCATCTCGGCGAGCGTGGTGCCCTTGGCGCCGGCGGAGGTCATCGCCAATGCCAGCGCAATGCTGGCGGGGGAGAACACCAGGTTGGCGGTCGGGTCGGCAGCCACCAACTGCTCGTACAGGTCGGCGCTGAACGCATTGATGGCGGCGGACGCAGCAAGCGCATCCGCAGATGACGCGCCGAGGTGTGCTGCTGCGCCCGTGAGGCTGGAACGTTCGCCGCTCTGCGCCGGTCTGGACGGCGTGGTACTGCCGGAGGTGTCGTCGCCGCATGACTGCAGCAGCTGGGCGATGGCTGGAACAGCGAGGAGTGAGAGGAACGTGCGACGTTGCATGGTCATGTGTTGCACGGTCATCTGACGATGCTCAACCGGTGGTGGTTCCCGGCGTCGTGGTGGGTGTCACGACGTCTGCAGTCAGGTCGAGCGTCAGCGAGCCGTCGCCGTTGAGGATCGGCCGCACGCCCTTCGGGGGCAGTGCGAGATCCGGCGGTTCCAGCGTGCGGCCTTCGCAATCGGTGAACTGGCGCGTCTGCTTCACCTGCTCGATCTGGCACGACGAGTCACGGTCCGCCGGGTGGGCGAGATAGATCTGGATGCCGTCGGCGGCGGTGTGGTCGAGCACGATGTTGCGGTCGCTGCCGATCAGGTCCTGGAGGATGATCGGGCCGCCGTCGTCGATCTGACTGGCCACCCATTCGGCGCGGCCCATCTCCTGGAACGCGGGCGCCAGATTGGCCGTTGCGTCCTGGGAGTTGTTGGCGGTGAGCGCTGCCACGCCCCACAACATGAGGCCGACGAGAATGATGAAGCCGATGCCGAGCAGCACGGGCACCACGGCTCGGGCGAAGTTGGAACGAAGCTGCGGGCGCTGCATCGCCCACCAGTGTGCCCGCCCGGCACAGCAAAGCCACACGTTGCGCGACTCGGCACGCAGCGTCGCGAATTGAGCAGAGCGGCAGATCAGTCGTAGGGTTCTGTACTTGTGAATCGGCCCTATCGAGTTGTGGTGGCAAAGCCAGGTCTTGACGGCCATGATCGCGGCGCGAAGACCATCACCCGAGCCCTGCGCGACCACGGCTTCGAGGTCATCTACACAGGCCTCCACCAGACCCCTGAGCAGATCGCCGAGACCGCCCTGCAGGAGGATGTCGACGCCGTCGGCCTCTCGCTGCTCAGCGGCGCACACCTCACCTTGTTCCCGCGGGTGATGGAGGAACTGCGCAATCGCGACCTGGGCGACCTGCTGGTTTTCGGTGGTGGAGTCATCCCCGATGCCGATGCGCGGACGCTCCAGGCGCAGGGTGTGGCCCACGTGTTCGGGCCGGGAAGTTCTTTGAAGGCAATCAGCAGCTGGCTGGAAGCCGAATTGGATCGCCGTGAAGTACAAGATCAAGTTGACGACAAGGAAACCGAGGCCTAGATGGACCTGTTCGAGTATCAGGGCAAGCAGTATTTTGCCCGCTACGACATCCCCGTGAGCCCGGGCGACGTCGCCTACACGGTCGACGAAGCCGTGGCCGCCGCCGAGCTGGCCGGCTACCCGGTCGTCGTCAAGGCGCAGGTGCAGGTCGGTGGTCGCGGCAAGGCCGGCGGCATCAAGCTGGCCGATACGCCCGATGAGGTGCGCCTGCACGCCGGCAACATCCTGGGCATGGACATCAAGGGCCATCTGGTGAAGCGGGTGTGGGTCGAGCACGCCAGCGACATCAGCAAGGAGTACTACGCCTCGTACTCGCTGGACCGTGCCGCCAAGGATCACCTGCTGATGCTCAGCGCCGAGGGCGGCGTCGAGATCGAGGTGGTTGCCGTCGAGAACCCTGACGCCATCGTGCTGCTGCACATCAACCCGGTCGATGGCATCTCGCTGGCCGTCGCCCGCGACGCAGCCGTGCGCGCCAACATCGACGAGGAGGCCGTCGACGGCGTGGCCGACATGCTGGTGAAGCTGTACGACTGCTTCACCCGCGGCGACTGCGACCTGGCCGAGATCAACCCGCTCATCCTGCGCCCCGATGGCGGCGTGCACGCCCTCGACGCGAAGGTCAGCCTGGACAACAACGCCGCCTTCCGTCACCCCGAGTGGGACGAGTTCCGCGCCACCGAAGAACTCGACGAGCGCGAGCAGCTGGCTCGCACGCACGACCTGCAGTACATCGGCCTGGATGGCACCGTGGGCATCATCGCCAACGGCGCGGGCCTGGCGATGAGCACGCTCGACGTGGTCAATCAGGTCGGCGGTACCGCCGCCAACTTCCTCGACATCGGTGGCGGCGCCAACGCCGACATGATGGCCGCTGCCCTCGGGGTCATCAACTCCGACGAGAACGTGAAGAGCATCTTGATCAACATCTTCGGCGGAATCACCCGTGGTGAGGAAGTGGCGAAAGGCATCGTCGAGGCGCTCAGCCGCGTCGAACTGCGTGCACCCATGGTCATCCGCCTCGACGGCACCAACGCCACCGAAGGCCGCGAGATCCTGGCCAACGCAGGAATTCCCGAATCGAAGCTCACCTCCAAGCCCACCATGCTCGAAGCCGCCCGTGCGGCCGTAGCAATTGCGAACGGAAACTGATCATGGCCATCTTCGTCAACGCTGATACCAAGGTCATCGTGCAGGGCCTCACCGGCGGCCAGGGTAAATACCATGGCCTGCGCAACCTGGCATACGGCACCCAGGTCGTCGGCGGGGTCACGCCCGGCAAGGGCGGCACCGAGGTGGCCGTTGAAGGTGGCGCGGGTGTCCCGGTGTTCAACACGGTGGCCGAGGCAGTTGCCGCAACGGGCGCGACGGCGTCGTTCATTGCCGTGCCGCCGAAAGCCGCCAGCGCCGCCATCCTCGAGGCTGCCGCTGCGGGCATTGCGTTCATCGTGTGCATCACCGAGGGCATTCCGGCACAGGACGAGGCGAAGGTCTACAACACCCTCGTGCGCGACTTCCCCGACACCCGCCTACTCGGCCCCAACTGCCCGGGCATCATCAGCCCAGGCAAGTGCAACATCGGTATCACCGCCGGCGAGATTGCCCAGCTGCCCACGGCCAGTGGCCCCAACGTCGGCATTGTCAGCCGCTCGGGCACGCTCACCTACCAGGCACTGTACGAGCTCAAGCAGCGCGGCATCGGCGTGTCCACCTGCGTCGGTATTGGTGGCGACCCGGTTCCGGGCACCAACTTCATCGACTGCCTGCGTGAGTTCCAGGCCGACCCCGAGACGCACGCGATCATCATGATCGGCGAGATCGGCGGCTCGGCCGAGGAAGAGGCCGCCGAGTTCATCAAGGCCAACGTCACCAAGCCGATGAGCGCCTACATCGCCGGCGTCACTGCCCCCGAGGGCAAGAAGATGGGCCACGCCGGCGCCATCACCAGCGGTGGCAAGGGCACAGCCCAGGGCAAGATGGACGCCTTGCGTGCCGCCGGTGTGAAGGTGGGTCTCAACCCCACCGAAGCCGGCGACCTGATGGCCGAGATCGTCGCCGCCCTCTGACCCGCAGGCGGCTACGGTCGGGTACATGCCGATCGTGCCGGACGACAAGAACTGGACCTGGGTGCTCGAACGAGTGTGCCCCGACTGTGGTTTCGAGGCGGCGACCTTCGACCCGCTGTTGGCTCGCGGCACGATCGAAGCCAATGCGTTGCGCTGGCGCGAACTGCTGGCCGACCCACGCGCCACCCAACGGCCAGACGACAGCACCTGGTCGGCCACCGAGTACGCGTGTCACGTGCGCGATGTGTACCGCCTGTACCTGCTGCGGCTGGAGCTGATGCTCTACGAGGATTGCCCCATCTTCGCCAACTGGGACCAGGACCAGACTGCGATCGAGGAGGCGTACGACCAACAGCAGCCTCACGACGTCGCCGGCGAGCTGCACGCCGCGGCCGGAATGCTGTCGGCTCGTTATGCAACGGTCGGCGGGGCGCAGTGGCAGCGCGCTGGCTCGCGGAGCGACGGTGTCGAGTTCACCATCGACAGCTTCACCCGTTACTTCGTCCACGACCCGGTGCACCATGTCTGGGACGCAGAGCAGGGCTACCTGAAACTCGGTGGCCCCTGGGCCCCGCCGGCTGGTGAACCAGCCACCTGACGCATTCCGAGGGTTTCAAGCGCACCGCAGGTCACCGAAACCCTCGGGAATGAACCCGTCAGGGGTTGCGGCCGTGCCAGGCGACGAGCTGATCGATCAGGGGTGCATCCCGCCCTGGATCGATCGGGTTCCCGAACGGCCGACCGTTGGCCACCACTTGTGCCGGGAGGTTGGCGGCCATTGCCGCGAATGCGGCTTGGCGGTCGCCACTGGGCAGCGCCGCCCGCGCCGCGCCGAGTGCGGTGCGAAGGACCTGGTCGTCCCAGGTGACCTGCTGGCCGGTGGCCGTGGCGAGGTCCCACGTGTGAACGGTGAGCTCGCTGGTGTACATGCCGAGCATGGCGCGGCCGGGTGCCTGTGCCCAGGGCAGAACCATCATGCGATCGAGCGTCTCGTCGTCGGTCCATGCCGCCATCACGCGGTGGGCGGCGGTCATCCACGTTGCGTGCCACGCGTCGTCGTCGGTGCCGGTGGTGACGAGCGGCAGCGACATCGGGTCGCCATCCTCGCCGAGCAGCGCGACGCGACCCAAGACGGTCAGCAGGTGCCCCATCAGCGCTCGAACGTCGTAGTCCGTGCACGGCGTCGGATCGGTGAGCTGTGCCGGCTGTACCGCGGCGATGGTGGCGCCGGCGGTGGCGACGGCCCGAGCGAACACGTAGCGCGGGTCAGTGGACGAAAGGGAGGGGTCAGCGGTTGTCGTTGTCATATTGGCACCGTCCCATCCAACGTGGTCAGTTTCTGACCACGTTGATGAGATACTTCGAATATGCGTGCCGACCGACTCGTGGCCATTCTGCTGATGTTGCAGCAGCGCCAAAAGGTGACCGCCGACGAGGTGGCTGCCGAGCTGGAGATCTCGCCGCGGACCGCTCGCCGCGACTTGGAGGCGTTGGGGATGGCCGGTCTGCCCGTGTATTCAGTTGCGGGTCGCCAGGGTGGGTGGCGGCTGGCCGGTGGCGGCCGTACCGACCTCAGCGGGCTCAATGCTGCTGAGGCGCAGGCACTGTTCTTGGTGGCAGGTCCGTCGGCTGCCACCACGCCCGAGCTGAAGGCGGCGTTGCGTAAGCTGGTGCGCGCCCTGCCGGAACAGTTTCGTCCGGCTGCCGAGAAGGCTGCCACCGCCGTGTTGATCGATGAGCGTTCGTGGGACCGCCCCGCGCTCCGCCGGCCGGCACCGCCGATGCTGGCGGCGGTGCAGCAGGCGGTGGTGGAGGGTCAGCAATTACTGCTGGAATACACCGCCCGCGACCGCGAGCGCACCAAGCGGGTGGTCGAGCCACTGGGCCTTGCTGCGAAGGGTCCGTCGTGGTACTTGGTGGCCGACACGGAAGCGGGCCGACGTAGCTTTCGAGTGGACCGAATTGTTGCGGCCACACCAACCGGTCGGCCGGTGACGAGACCTGAGGGCTTCGATCTCGGTGAGGCCTGGGCGCTGATCAGCGACAAGGTGAACGAACTGCGTGCCCCGATAGTGGCCGCAGGCTTGGCTGAACCACAGCTGGTCACCATCCTCACCTTCGTCTTCGGCCCTCGTCTGCACGCCGGCGCCACCAGAGATGACGGTCGCGTGGAGGTGACCATCCGCGGCCACTCGTTGCAATCCCTACAGGGCGAACTCGGCGGGTTCGGCGCCGGCGTGGAAGTCATCACCCCACCCGAGCTTCGCGAAGCGCTTGCCAGAGTTGGCAAGGAGCTCGTCGCGCTGTACCGCTAGGGCAGTTGGCCGACGTGGGCGAGGGCGAGGCGGATGAGGCGGTCGTGGCCGCCGGTCATCTCGCGGCGGACCTCTTCGCTGATGGCTTCCTCGGGGGTGAACCAGCGCAGGTCGAGCGCCTGCTGGGTGGGCTGGCAATCGCCCGACACCGGCACCACGAAGGCCAGGCTGACGGCGTGGTGACGCGGGTCTTGAAAGCCGCTGACCTCGGCATCGGGGAAGTACTCGACGACGGTGAACGGGGCGACCTCCGGCGGAATGCGGGGCAGGGCCAGCGGGCCGAGATCCTTCTCCAGATGGCGCAGCACGGCATCTCGAATGCGCTCGCCGTACAGGACGCGACCCGACACGACCATCCGACTGATGGTGCCGTCGGCGGCCTGCCGCAACAGCAAGCCGACGTGCGTGACCCGGCCGAGCTCGTCGACCTTCACCGGCACGGCGTCGACGTACACCAGTGGCACGTTGGCCCGAATGTTTTCCAGCTCGTGGCCTGAGAGCCAGCCGGTCTTCGTATCAGTCTGTTCGCTCATCGTTGGCCGCAGTTCGTGTTGGAAGGGTCGTTATCAGTTGTAGCGCGCGCATCAGCTGAGAAAGAAACCGTTGATGTCGATCAGCAGATGGCCGGCCTCGCTCATCTTCGCCCCCACGGTGCCGGATGAGGGGAGGCGCAGCAGTGCGCCATTCGCCACGGTCTGGCCGGGACCGTAGTTGAGGTTGGAGGTCTGTGGTTCGACGACGGGGTACACCGTCAGGTAGCCGGTGACGCTCGGCCCGGTGACGGTGAGGTTCGACGACACCGCTGAGACGTTCCCGGCCACGCCCGGCCCGATCAGCGCGATCCCTCGCGACTCCCCGGGAACGAACGCAGTGAGGGCGCGAGAGTCGTACGCGCGGAAAGGAGTGACCGGCAGGAACATTCCGGTGGTGGTCTCGGCCGCAGTGCTGTCGGTGATGTACCCGACCACGTCGATGAGGATGTGCGTGGAAGCCGTCGTGTAGACAGCGACCGAACCATCTGGCCCGACCGGCACGATGGCAGTGTTTGCGGCCGGCGCTGCCGGGGTGAAGTTGACCGTGCTGTGTTGCGTGCCGGCTGGGTTGCCGCCGCTGGGCATGGCGACCATATAGCCGGGCGCGACCGCTCCAGCGGCGGTGACGTTGACGACCAAGGCCTCGAGACCGGCGGTCGGTACGACGGTGCTGGGCAGACGGACAGCGGCGGCGGTGCGGCCGCCCGCAACGGGCGCAGAGCTGCCGGCGCCGGCGGGGAACAGACCGGCGTTGCGCGAGTCCATCCAGCGCTCGGGTGCGATGGAGACGAAACGGCCGTCGGGGGCGGTCGCTGCGCCAGTCTGGAAGTAGCCGAGCACATCGACGATCACATCGCCGCCACCATCGAGGTAGAGGGTGATCTTGCCGTCCTGGCCGACCGGCACGACTGCGAAGTTCGGACGGTCGGTGCCCGGCGATGAAATGTTGAGGGTGGACGTACCGCCGATCGCCGCCGCCAGATAGGGCGAAGCCTGGATGAACCCGGCGGTGGATGTGCGGGTGGACGTCACATTGACCACTACGGCAGAAACTGCCGAGGGCGCCACTGGCAGCCCGGCGAGCACCGCGGCATCGACGATCGAGAACTGCGGGTAAGGGCCGACACCGAGACCGGCAGCCGGCATGCCTCGCGAGTCAAAGACGCGTGACGGAGTGTTCAGCGGTACGTACTTGCCGGGTGCGGTGTTGAGTGCCAGCGGTGGCGCGGGCAGTAGCACCTTGCCGGCGCCGAAGACGTTGTCCTTACCTGGGGCACCGAGGTCGGTGGCGAAGTGCTTCACCAATGCGGCCAACGGACGGCCGGGAACCGCCAGCCCTGCCCCCAGCAGCAGCGCAGCGATGCCAGCTGCCACCGGCGACGCCGCCGAGGTTCCCTGGAAAGGGCCACCGAAGGCGATACTCGCGAACCCGGCGGGTGCCGACACATCGGGCTTCACGCGACCGTCGAAGGTGGGGCCCTGCGACGAGTAGTAGCCGATGGTGGCGCCTGACGGAGGGTCGATGGCGCCAACCGCCACCAGGCTGGGGTTCTTCGAATCGACGACCGGTTTGGAAGCAGTGCCGGGCGTGTCGTAGGCGTTGAGTTCTAGGTAGCCGTCGCCGAGCGCGATCTCCAACTGGTCGGGCGTCTCGCCGACCGGCGTTGCAGCGTTGCGCCGAATCCGCATGTAGACGATGCCGCCGTTGGGGCCATAGCCGTTGTCCGGGTAGACGAACAGGTCCTCCCCTTCGAGGGGCAAGGCGCCGGCAGTCTGCTGCGCGTCGTACACGTTCTGGATTCCGTTGGTGTTGTTGTAGTCCAGGTCCACGCCGACCACTTCGCTCGTCGAGACCGGGTTGTATGCGTAGTCGAACTCGTGGAGGCTGTTCCTCGGCTCCCAGAACTCCAACGAGTAATCGGTGCGCTGATTCACGGGCAGGTACCAGTCGTTGCTCCAACGAATTCCGTCCAACAGCACGCCGCCGCTGTTGGTGCCGCCGTCCAGGCGCAGCCAGGTGTCGCCGCTGCCGTTGCGGCTGAAATCGACGTAGCCATTTGCGGTCAGGTTGGTGGGCACCGCGCGGCGCATGTATCCGTCGATGGCGTCGTTGCCCGTCGAGTTGAACCAGATCATTCCTTGGTCTGCGGCGGAGTCGACCACTGTGGCGAGCGGGCCGGTGCCGTCACCGGGACCGTCGTACGCCGCGCCCAGCGAACGGGTCACGATGCTGACGCCCTTGCCGGCGAACCAGTTGATCGCGGCCTGCAGATCCGCGACGGCGCCGACCGTGGCGATGTAGACGTCGGTCAGCGGCGCCATGTCCTTCACGATCTCGGTGACCGCCACTCCATGGTTGCCGTCCGCCTGGCTGATGATGGCCCCGACACCGCTGCAAAGACCGGAGTTGGTCGAGTCCTGGCAGAAGGTGTGGCCATTGGCCTGCGTAGGCAGCGGCCCGTGCTCGGCGGGGGTCCACACGGCAAAGTTGAAGTAGTCGACGACGCCCACGCGGGTGCCGGCGCCACCAAAGCCTGCTGCGTGCCACGCGGCCGCATTGGTGATGTTCACCTCGGAGCCGGCCGTCCCGGTACCCGGGCCGAATTCATTGCGGTGAGCGATGGAGGGCACGTAGCCAGCCGAGCGCGGGTAGCGCACTGACTGTGCGCCGGGGACGTTGGCGAGCGCCTTCAATTGGCCGACGGGCATGGTGGCCTGCACGATCTGCCCGGCCACAATGCCGGTGACGGTGCCACCCAGGCGGCCGACCGCGGCGGTGACGCCTGCGTCGTCGGCGGTGAGTACTTCCACCGTGATCGAGGTGACAATCGAGGTGACAGAGGTGCCCTGCACACGGTTGGCGCCAAGGCCGGCGATCTCGCCGAGTAGACGCAGATCCGTGATCTCGATGTCGCCGCTGCCGGCGTTGACCGACGTTTGAACGGGCGCGGTGACCGCAACACTGGCACTGAACACTGCAGCGACCAGCGCTATCCGAACCATTCGCACGTAGAAAACCCTCCTCAGGTGTCTGCGCAGCGTAGTGCGTGGCTCTGAGTTGTTGGAAGCGCCAAGGGCACCGCCTCGCTACTCAGTTCTTGCGACGGCGGCGTGGGGGAAACGGGTCTGACGGGGGCTGCGGGGGCGCGTAGACCGACGTGTTCTCATCGACCGGAACCTCTATGCCGTCCTTCTCGATATCGACCGGTTCGGAGCTGGCCGCCACCACGATGGGGGCTTCCTCCTTGGGCTTGCGGCCGAGGGCGATGTCGAGGCCGAACATGCCGGCTGCGAGAATGGCGCCGCTCGCGCCGTGACGACGACGAGCGGTGCCGATCGGATCCGACACTGGCTGGACGTCGAACTCGATGGCATCGTCGGCCACACCGTCGTCGGCCACGTCAACGGCTGCATCAGCTGGGTCCTCGGTGCTCACGGTGAGCAGGCTACCGAGACAAACCAATCGGGGTATCGCGCGACGTGGGTCCGGCGATTGCGTAGTCTTGGCGCGTGCCCGAAGGCGACACGATTCACCGCGCTGCCGCAGCCTTGCGTACGGCTTTGATCGGTCGTGCAACCACGCGCTTTGATGCACCCCGCCTCTACGGACCACGCCCTGGTGTGGGTCGTGTGATCGAGCGGGTGGAGACGCACGGCAAGCACCTCGAGATCATGTGGGACGACGGCATCGTGCTGCACACGCACCTTCGTATGAACGGCTCGTGGCACCTCTATCGCGGTGGCGAGCGCTGGCGTCGGCCCAGCGAACAGATGCGTATCGCCATCGAAGTGCCGGAATGGGTTGCAGTGTGTTTCAACGCACCCATCGTCGAGACGTATCGAGAGTTCGATCGCTTCCGTCATCCAGGCATGGGTCGGCTCGGCCCAGACCTGTGCACCGCACCCGACGAAAAGTTGATGGAGTGCGCTCGGCGCATCTACGAGTACGCGGATAGGGAGCGCCCTATCTCGGAAGTGCTGCTGGACCAACACGTGGCGTGCGGTGTGGGCAATGTGTATCGAAGCGAGATTCTGTGGGCCTGTGAGATCAGCCCGTTCGCCGAGGTTGGCTCGTTGCTTCCCGTCGATTGCGTTCAGATCATTCACGCTGCGTCGCGCATGCTGCGCGCCAACCTGCAGCATGTGTATCGAGTCACTGCTTCGGAGATTCCGGGCGGGCTGGCTGTCTACGGTCGCAATGGCCAGCGCTGCGCGCGCTGTGGCGACACGGTCGAGGTTCGTCGGGTCGGTGAGTACGCCCGTACCATGTACCACTGCCCTGGTTGCCAGGTTCGCCATCAGCCGCTGGCAGCCACTGGGCTGCCCGACAGCGATCCGGTGATGGACCCGCACCCGGCGGCGGCCAAGTACCTCGCCGACCTCCCGTGGCGCCGCGACTCACTTGCCGGCTGAGCGCGTCGGCGTCGGAACTTGCCAGCGCCCGCTACCGACTCACTCGCCGGCTGAAGCCAATGGGGCCGGGTCGCTGCCGAGACCGGGGGCGACCAGCAGGTGCAGCAACGCGACCCAGCCTTCACCCAACTGGCTGCGGTCGTCGTGCGCCGGGTGAACGGTTCCGGCGATGGCGTGGAAGACCTCGGTGGCCAGCGCAATAGCGACAACATCGCCAACAGCCAAGGCTCGCGCGATGGCCGCCTGCGCAGCGAGCACGGCGTGCTCGGTATCGCCCATCTGCAGTGAGGCACCCGCTGCCGCGACATATGCAAACACCTGGTCGAGGTAGGTCGCGCCGGGTGCGAGCGTCACGGAATCAGCGTGGCCGATGGCGACTTCTGGCTGGCCGACCGCGGTGTAGATCAGTGCGGACACGGCGTGGGTGAACGGGTGGTCGCGGCCCTCGGCGGGAACCGACTCGAGGGTGACCAGCGCCTCGTCGATCCGGCCCAACTGTGCGTATGCGAGTGCCAAGACCAGGAGCGGCTCGAACAGCCGGCCGCCGATGGCGTGAATCTCGGCGATCGCCCGCTCAGCCATCGCGGCAGCGACATTGGCATTGCCTCGATGCATCGCCGCGCCGGCCACGGCCATCACCGGTGCTGGGCCGTTCTGCGAGGTGTCGGCCAACGTCAACAGTTCCTCCGCGCTGCGTTGCCCGGCGGCGTGGCGGCCGAGGCCGACCTGCGCACGCAGCAGCGGTGCCAAGGATTGGACGAGACCGAACTTGTCGTTGATCTTCTTGAAGCGGGCTCGCGCCTTCTCGGCAAGATCGGCGGCTTCCTCCAGGTTGCCCTGCCACAGCCGCAGGTCGGCGAGCAAGGTGTTCATCATGCTGGCCGCCCACACGTCGCCGCGTAGTTCGGCTTCCTTGCCCACGATGTCGGCCAACGCCTCGGCGATGTCGAAGTGACCTTCGAAGAACTCGACGAATGCCAGCAGCCCCAGCGCCCAGCCAACGCCGTTGCGGTCACCCATCCGCTCGTGCGCATCGGCGGCATGCGTGAGCCGCTCACGGGCGATGGCCAGGTTGCCCGACATGAAGGCGATCCACGCCCGGTGCTGCTCGATGTACGCGAGGCCTCGCTCATCAACCAGTTCCTCGTACAGCCCATGTGCCTCGCCGAAGAACCACTCGGCGTCGACCAGCGAGCCACCGAACATCTCGATGAACCCACGCACGCGCAGCGCCTGCGCCAGCGCGGCTGGGTCATCGACATCGCGCAAGAGGTCGACGGCGTGGCCGAGCTCGACGCGGGCGTCGTCGATGCGTCCTGCCACCTGGCTCAGCGAGCCGCGCAGTCGATAGGACTCGGCCTGCAGGCGAACGTCGGCCAGCCGGTCGGCGATGACCTGCAATGAATCGATGTCGTCGCTGGCGGCGGTGAAGTTGCGTTGGTCGGTGTACGAGCCTGCCCGCACCACGTAGAGGTGAGCGAGGTCGGTGTCGCTCATGTTGGACGGCGTGCCGAGGTTGCCCGCGCCTGCCAACTCCAGCGCCCGTGTCGAGTGCCGTGCAGCCATGCGCAAGCTGCCTGAATCGAAGGCGCGATCGGCGGCGGCGGTGAGGTACCTGATGGCTTGCGCGACGATGTCGGCGGGCACTTTGTCGACCGAACCAAGCTCCTGCACCAACTCGGCCGCGGCGGCTGCATGATGCGCGAGGTCGTCGAGCTGACCGATCGAACCCATCGCCTGGGCCACTCCGGCGTGGCGTTGAGCGCGAGCGGCTTTGGTCAGCGTTTGGTACGCCGCGTCTCGAACCGAGTCGCTGCGGAACTCCCACCTGCGGCCGCGCACCTCGATCAGGCCCAGCTCGTCGAGCTCGTGAACGATGTGGCGGCCGAAGGGTTGGCCCAGTTCGTTGCCGAACTTCTCCAGCCCTGCGATCGACCCGCTGGTACCGAGTACTGCGGCATTCTCCAGGGTCTGGCGCTGCTCGGGCGTCAGTTGATCGAGTCGTGCCGCGATCAGCGTGCGCAGCGAGTCGGGCAGCTCACGCTGGCCGCCGCCCGCCTCGGTGAGTGCGACCAGCTCGGCGAGGAACAGCGGATTGCCGCCGCTGCGCTCGTACAGCGCGGTCAGCAGCTGTTCGTCGCGGGGTGCCCCGCCCAACAGTGCCGTGGCCAGCTGTTCGGTATCGGGTCGGGTGAGCGGTTGCAGCGTGATGGACACGACCGTGCCGCGGTCCGAGCGCGGCGGCCAGATCGCGTCGTGGCCCGGCCGCATGGCGGTGATGAGGAGGAACGAGTGACGGCTGAGTGCAGTGACCAGGTGCTCGAGTAGACCAAGCATGACCGGGTCTGCCCAGTGCACGTCGTCGATGCTGAGGATCATCAGGCCGCGATGCGAACGTGCTTCCAGCACCATCGCCACCGTCTGGTGAATGGTGTTGCGCGCGTTGACCGGATCCAGGCGATCGATCGGAGATGGGTAGCCGAGCAGATGTGTGAAAACGTCGACCAGGCGTTCGGCACCGGCAGCGTCGATGGACGGGAACATGTGCTGAGCCCGTTCGAGAGCAGTGACGCGGGCGGCATCGATGGCGACGCCGAGGTCGAGGTCGAGGTAGTTGCTGAGTGCGCTGGCAATCGGCCACCACACGTTGGCCTCGCCATACGGCACGCAGGCGCCCTCCAGCACCGACACTTCGCCCAGATCGCGAGCGCGACGGATGACCTCATCGACGAAGTGGCTCTTTCCAACGCCGTTCTCGCCGTTGACGTGCAACAGCACGCCCCGTCCGTTCTGCTTGACCAACTCCAGTGCGGCGCCGGCCATGGCCAACTCTGGGTGCCGCCCAACGATGCCGACCTCGCGGCGCCGACGCCTCCGGCTACCTGGCGGGGCAGTCGCCTCGATTGCCAGCCACGCCGTCATCGCCTGCTCGCGACCGCGTGGCTGCAGCAGCCCGGCGGGCTCGTAGCGGAACGTGTGCGAGGTGAGTGCGTAGGTGGGCTCACCGACGAGCACGCCACCGCTGGGAGCGTCTGCCTGCAGGCGCGACGCCGTATTGACCACGTCGCCCATCGCCGTGTAGTCGGTGCCGGCGAGCGTGCCGACCAGTACCTCGCCGGTGTTGATACCAACTCGCATGCGGATGTCGGCACTGCCCACAAGCTCGCTGATGCCCACATAGTGAGCAAGCGCCGCCTGCATCCGGAGGGCGGCACGAACGGCACGCTCGGGGTCGTCCTCGTGAGCGACCGGCGCGCCGAAGAGCACGAGCATGCCGTCGCCGAGAATCTTGTCGACCTTGCCGCCGAACTCGATGACCACGTCGACCAATCGCTCGAAACAGGCGTCGATGAGACGCTTGACCTGTTCGGGGTCCATCCGTTCTGCGAGTGTGGTGAAACCCACCAGGTCAGCGAAGAGAACGGTGACAATTCGTCGCTCTTCGGGCTGGGCGAATGCCACCGAGTGGCCGCAAGATGGGCAGAAGCGCGCGCCAGCCGGAATGGCGGAACCACAGGCCGTGCACGGAATCACCCCAGGAGCGTAGGCGACATCCGACCTGAGGCGGACGCTGTAAATCGTCGGCTCGGTTAGCGTTCGAGACATCATGAGTCTTCGCCATCCGATCCGCTGGTTGCGCGACCACCCGGTAGCTGCCGATTGGTGGCTCGCAGGCGGCCTGACGGGGGCGGCGCTGCTTGCTCACCTGGCCATTCGGGACCCAGACATCTCCGATCCCAGCGTGCTGGGCGCACTACTTGCAGTTGGCGCCTCGCTGCCGATTGGTTGGCGCCGCCGCTCTCCTTCGCTGGTTCTGCTGGTCCTGACCCTGTGCCAGATGGGGCTGGAGGCAATGAACGCGGCCGGCCCAGGGTGGATGGGCGTGCTGATCAGCGCCTACACGCTCGGTGCCTATCGCAGTGGCCGCGAGCTGTGGCGGACCGGTGTCGGGTTGGTGCTGGTGGTCATCGGCTTCGTGGTCATTGGCGCGCTGCACGGCGATGCGCCGTGGCAGGCGGTGCTCTCGACGCCGGTGGTCGTTGGTGCGGCAGTCCTGCTGGGCGACAACATGCGTCGTCGACGGGAGCGTTCCGCGGAACTGGAGGAGCGCGCGGAGCGCGCCGAACGCGAACGTCACCTGCTGGCTCACCAGCACGTGCAGGAGGAGCGCACGCGTATCGCTCGCGAGCTACACGACGTCGTGGCGCACAGCGTCAGCCTGATGGTCATCCAAACCGCGGCGGCGCGTCGCCAACTCCTGACCAGCCCCGATGGGGTCGATGCCTCGTTGGCGGCAGTCGAGGAGACCGGCCGCACCGCGATGCAGGAGATGCGTCGCATTCTCGGTGTGCTGCGTGACACCAGTGGTGCCGTGACGTTGGTGCCGCAGCCCGGGCTGGCAGCGATCGAAGGCCTTACTGCGGTCGCTACCGACCTGCCGGTGTCGGTGCGCTCGCAGGGCGACTTGCAGCATCTGCCCGCCGGCGTGGAAGTCAGTGCGTTCCGAATTGTGCAGGAGGCGCTGACGAACGTGCGCCGCCATGCTGGTCCGGTGCAGCATGTGGACGTGTCGATGGTCAGCGATGGATCGTCGCTGACGGTAGAGGTCACCGATGACGGCCGCGGTGCGGCCGCCACGGTGGTCGATGAGGGCGGGTCGGGCTTTGGGCTGGTCGGCATGCGCGAGCGCGTGGCGGCCTTCGACGGCCAGTTGTACGCGGGCCCACGACCCGGAGGCGGCTGGCGTGTGCGTGCCGTGTTTCCGGTCGGGGCATGATGATTCGGGTGGTGTTGGTCGATGACCAGGTGATGGTGCGCGCCGGCTTTCGGATGATCCTGGAGAGCGAGGCGGACATCACGGTGGTGGGCGAGGCAGGTGATGGCCGCGAGGCGATCGATGTCATTTCCCGTAGCACACCGGACGTCGTGCTGATGGACGTGCGCATGCCGGTGATGGATGGCATCGAAGCCACCCGACGCGTCGTCGCGTCGCAGGGCGACGCCCGAGTACTGATCCTGACCACCTTCGACCTCGACGACTACGTGTATTCAGCGCTGCGCGCGGGGGCCAGCGGTTTCATGTTGAAGGACGCGCCTGCTGAGCAACTGATCAATGCTGTGCGCGTGATCGCTGCCGGCGATGCGCTGCTGGCTCCGTCGGTGACGCGACTGCTGATCGAGGAAGTGTCGCGCCGGCCTTCGGTGGATCCCATCGCCGTCGCCCCCGGCTTGGCGGATCTCACCGACCGCGAGCTGGAAGTACTGAAGCTGATGGCCCGTGGTTTGTCGAACGGTGAGATTGCCACCCAGCTCTTCTTGGGTGAAGCGACGGTGAAGACACATGTTGGACGCGTGCTCACCAAGCTGGGCCTGCGCGACCGCGTACAGGCGGTGGTGGTCGCATATGAGAGCGGCCTGGTCACGCCCGGTGCACCAGATCAACCGTCTGGCTGACGCACGTCACCCTTCGAGGGGATGCAAGTTGATGCCGAACGGGGGTACAACAGTTGTATGACAGATTCCCAGACTCTCCTGGCAGCCGCCGGCGCTGACAATGCATCGAAGATCTACGGCGGAGGCGACAGCGAAGTTCGCGCGCTCGACGGCGTGACCGTGCAGTTCGAGACCGGCAAGTTCACCGCAATCATGGGCCCGTCGGGTTCCGGCAAGAGCACCCTGATGCATTGCCTGGCAGGCCTCGACTCGCTGACCAGCGGTGCCGTGTACATCGGCCAGACCTACCTGGCAACGCTCAACGACAAGCAGCTCACCGAGCTGCGCCGTACTGCTGTCGGCTTCATCTTCCAGGCGTACAACCTGGTGCCCACGCTGACGGCCGAGGAGAACATCACCCTGCCGTTGCTGCTCGGTGGCACCAAGGGCGACCAGGCGTGGATCGATCGTGTGATCGACACGGTTGGTCTGCGGTCGCGATTGAAGCACCGCCCCAGCGAGCTGTCGGGTGGTCAGCAGCAGCGCGTGGCCGTGGCCCGTGCACTGGCCAGCCAGCCCACCATCATCTTCGCCGACGAGCCCACCGGCAACCTTGACAGCCGAACCGGCGCCGAGATTCTCGACTTCATGCGTCTCGCTGTGCGGGAGCTGGGCCAGACCATCGTGATGGTCACCCACGACCCCAACGCCGCCAGCTACGCCGACCGCGTCATCTTCCTTGCCGACGGCAAGGTCGTCGACGAAATGTTCGAGCCGACGGCCGAGCGCGTGCTGGACCGTATGAAGCACTTCGGTGAGTGAGCCATGTTCAAGCTGAGTCTCAAGAACATCTGGAGCCGCAAGGGTCGGCTCGTACTCACGGCGCTCGCAGTCATTGCGGGTACCGCCTTCCTGTCGGGCGTTTTCGTCTTCACCGACACCATCAAGGGCAGTTTCAACAGCCTGTTCGCTGATGCATACGACACCACCGATGCCTTCGTCCGATCGTCCGACGTCATCAAGGGCGACTTTGGCGACGATCTTCGTGCCAGCATGGATGCGAGCGTGATCGACGTGGTTGCGGCGGTGACCGGCGTGGAATCGGCGCAGGCCGACGTCGGTGGAGCTGCCGCGATCACCAACGCAGCTGGCAAGATCATCGGCGGCGACGGACCGCCACAGTTCGGTGGTGTATGGCATGACGGCGCACCATCGCCGTGGACGCTGAGCGACGGTGTTGCTCCCAAGGACGCCACCGAGGTGGTACTCGATCGCGCCTCGGCGAAGAAGGGTGACATCAAAGTCGGGGACAAGGTCAGCATCACGACAAAGGTCGCAACGCGCGAGTTCACCGTCGTCGGGCTGGCGAAGTTCGCCGGCCAGGATGGCGCGAACGGCTCCACCTTCTCTCTGTTCGACCTGTCGACCGCGCAAGAGTTCGTGCTCGGCGAGTCGGGCAAGATCGACGCGATCGCCGTGGCGGGCGATGGGTCCCAGTCGCAAGCCGAACTGGCAGCATCCATCCAGTCCGCCATCGGCAATGACTCCATCGAGGTGCTCACGGGTACCGAGATCACCAAAGAGCAGCAGAGCCAGGCACAGCAGAGCCTCAACTTCCTGACGATCTTCCTTTCGATCTTCGCACTCATCGCACTCTTTGTCGGCAGCTTCGTGATCTACAACGTGTTCAGCATCAGCGCCGCCCAGCGCGAACAGGAGAACGCATTGCTGCGAGCCATCGGCGCCAGCCGTGCGCAGGTCACGCGTTCCCTGTTCGTCGAGGCACTGGTGGTCGGCATCGGCGGCTCCGTTCTGGGCTGCCTCGGTGGCGTCGGGTTGGCGAAAGCGATCCTTGCCGGCCTCAACGCGGCCGGGTTCGGTCCCGGCCAAACCGACCTGGTCATCAACTCCGGGCCGTTCATCATCACCATCCTGGTGGGCACCATCGTCACGTTGGTCTGCGCCATCGCTCCCGCCATTCGCTCCGGCAGGGTTCCCCCGCTCGCCGCGATGCGCGACGTGGCCGTCGACCGTGCAGCGGTCTCACTGATGCGCAAGGTGATCGGTGGCATTGCGCTCGTCGTCGGCGTGGCTGCCGTTGCACAGGGCCTTCGCGGTGGGGCCGCCCAATGGCTCGGTGTTGGCGTTGGTGGCTTCTACGTGGCACTGATCGCACTCGGACCGTTCGTTGCCTCCCCGATCTCCAAGGCAGCGTCCCCCGTCCTTGGTGCTGCCCGCGGTGCAGCCGGCACGATGGCCGGCCGCAACGCTGCCCGCAACCCGAAGCGCACGGCCATCACGGCCGGCGCGGTGGCCGTTGGACTGTCGCTCATCATCGGTGTGGCAACACTCGGTTCATCCGCCAAGGCGTCCATTCGCGAGGCCATCGGCGAGAGCTTCATCGGTGACTACATCGTCTCGCCGAAGCAGCAGAGCGACGGAACCGGTGGCCTCCCCGCCGACCTCGTCGAGCAGGTGGAAAGCTCCGGGGTCGGCGACGTGCTGTCGATTGGTGCCAGCTTCGGCGCGGTGGGCGACGCCACCAGCGGTTCGCTGCTGGTGGCCATTGACCCGGCTGACGCGCAGACTCTGTTCACGTTCGACTTCACCGAGGGTGGCTTCACGGACCTCACCGCCGACGGCATCCTGTTGAAGGATGACAAGGCGAAGTCGCTAGGCGTGGGAATTGGCGACTCCGTGCCGATCACCTTGATCGGCCAGCCGGCGAAGGAGCTGAAGGTCGAGGGGATCTACACCACCGCCGGCTTCACCGACGTGTTGGTGGATCGCGACCTGTTCGCGGCGACGCCCACCTTGATGCAGTACTTCCAGATCTATGTCAAGGGCGCCGATGGCGAGACTGCTACCACCAAGGCGAAGTTGGACGCCATCGTCGATCAGTTCCCGACCGCACAGGTGCAGAGCCGCAACGGCTTCATCGACGCCCAGAGCGGTCAGATCGACGGTTTCCTCAACTTCCTCTACGCACTGCTCGGTATGAGCGTGTTCATCGCGATCATCGGCGTGGCCATCACGCTCTGGTTGGCTGTGTGGGAGCGCCGTCGGGAGATCGGCCTGCTGCGAGCGGTTGGCATGACCAAACGTCAGGTGCGCAGCAGTGTGCTGTGGGAGAGCCTCATTACCGGTGTGGTCGGTGTGGTGATGGGCGTCGTGCTCGGCACCGTGCTCGGCTGGATCATCGTCAAGGCATTTGAGAACGACGGGCTCGGCGTATTCAAACTGCCGACTGGCACCATCCTGGTGTCGGCGGGCGTGCTGTTCTTACTGTCCGGCGCGGCGGCGTTGATCCCCGGCCGCAAGGGGTCGAATGCCAACATGCTCGAGGCGATCGCTACTACATGACCGGACATCTGTGTTCAGACTCGCGTTGAGGAGTGTGCTGGCCCGATGGCCGCGGTTGTTGTTGACCGCGCTTGCCATCGTGGCCAGCACCTCGTTCCTGTCCGGCACGTTCATCTTCCGCGACACCATCGAGCGCACCTTCGACGCGTTGTTCGCCGACGTGTACGAACGCGTCGACGGTTTTGTGCAGAGCAGCAACTCGGTGGAGAACTTGTTTGGTCTCGAGCGGCGTGACCGCTTGTCGGCGAGCGTGCTCGACGAGGTGAAGGCAGTGCCCGGGGTCAGCGAGGCGCAGGCCGTGATCCAGGGTGACGCGGTCGTCATCGGCAAGGACGGCGAGCCCATCGAGCGGCCGACGGCCCCCACCTTCGGTGCTTCGATCGAGGCCGGCGACCTGTCGGTGTGGCGGGTTGCCGAAGGGCGGCTACCGCAGGGTGGCAACGAGGTGGTGCTCGACACCATCACCGCCGACGACGGTGGTTTTTCAATTGGTGACGAGGTGAAGGTCAACGCCGAGGGTGGGTCGCGCACCTTCACGCTCATCGGCATTGTCGAGTTCGACAATATCATCTCGCCCGGCAACGCGACGTGGGCGCTTTTCGACGAACCGACGGCCGAAGAGTTCATTGCCAAGCCGGGCTTCATCGACGCGGTGCTGGTGCAGGGCGACGGATCGGTGGCGCCCGATGTGTTGGTCCAGCGGTTGCGTGACACGCTCGACCCAGAGGTGGCCGAGACACTCACGTCTGCTGAGATCACTGCGCAGACGCAGACCGAGATCGAGAAGAGCCTCAGCTTCCTCACCATCTTCCTTGCGATCTTCTCGTTCATTGCGCTCGGCGTGGGCATGTTCGTGATCTACAACGTGTTCTCCATCACCGCCGCCCAACGCCAACGCGAGAATGCGTTGCTGCGTGCGCTCGGCGCCAGCCGTCGACAGATCACGTGGTCGATGATGATCGAAGCGGTGCTTGTCGGCCTAGCCGGTTCGCTGGTCGGTTTGCTCGGCGGCGTCGGTTTGGCGAGCGGCATCAAGGCGCTCCTCAACGCATTCGACTATGTGATCCCCGCTCGCGGGCTGGCTATCGAGATGCGCACAATCGTGGTCACTTTGTTGGCGGGCACGATCGCGACGGTGTTGGCCGCTGTCGGGCCAGCCATCGGCGCCGGTCGCATCCCGCCGGTCGCGGCGATGAGCGATGCGATCCTGGAGAAGGTCGGCTCGGTTCGTCGGCGTGTGGTGTGGGCGGGAGTTGCGGCCACCATCGGGGCTGGCTCGATTGGCGCTGTGATCGCCGGTGCCGATGCGGTGCTGCTGGCCATCGGTGTCGTCGGGCTGTTCGCCGCGCTGCTGTTGTTGGGTCCTGTGCTCGCCAGGCCGATCGCCCGCTTCATCGGAGCGCCAGTGCAGCAGTTCCGGGGCGTCACCGGCACGATGGCGCGCGGCAACGTGCAGCGCAACCCGCGGCGCACGGCCCGCACGGCGGCGCCGGTGTTGTTGGGTGTCGCATTGGTCACTGGCGCTTCCGTGTTCGCCGCCTCCATCAAAGCGCAGATCACCGATGTAGTGGGTTCAACGTTCCAAGGCGAGTACGTCATCAACTCGACAAACGGCGGCAGCCTCAGCTTCAGCCAGGAACTGGTTGATCAGCTCAATGACCTCCCGGAAGTTGGTGCGGCCAGCGGGTTGGGCTTTGCGTTCGTCGCGACCGCCGACGGCAAGGCAGCGCCGGGCGCGGTCATCAATCCGGTCACCGCCGACGGGCTCGTCAATCTGACCTTCATCGAAGGGTCGATGTTTGCGCTGACACCGCAGGGCGTGCTGATCAGCGAAGGTGATGCCAAGAGCAAAGACCTTGCCATCGGCGACCAACTGGTGTTGTTCATCGACGGTGCTGACGTGCCATTGACGGTGCAGGGCATTTACGAGAGCAGCGACTTCATTCCATCGCGCACCTACCACCGCGACACGTTCTTGAACACCAGCATCGCTGCGCCGGCGGGCATCGTGTCGTTGACGCGAGCGCCAGATGTCTCGGAGGGTCAGTTCCGTGCCGTGGTGGAGAAGGTGGTCGGCGACTACGGCATCGGTGAGTTGCAGAACAAGCAAGAGTTCATCGCCAGTCGCGCCGACATCGTCGACCGCAGCCTTGCGTTCATCTACGGCTTGCTGATGCTCTCCGTACTGATTGCGCTGTTCGGCATCGTGATCACGCTGCTGCTGGCGGTCTACGAACGCCGTCGCGAGACCGGTCTGCTGCGGGCCGTCGGGATGACCCGTGTTCAGGTGCGTACGACGGTGCGGTGGGAGAGCGTGATCACGTCGCTCTATGGTGCGGCGGTCGGTGTGATGATGGGTCTGGTGCTGGGCTACATCGTCATCATTGCGCTGCGCGATCAAGGGCTGACCGAGTTCTCGATTCCGGTCACCAGCATCGTGTGGATCATGGCGCTGGCCTTTGGGGCCGGCGTGCTCGCTGCCGTCGTGCCCGCGTGGCGCGCAACTCGGGTGGGCATCCTTGCTGCGATCGCGGCGGACGGATGATGGAGCTGTCATCTGCCCTTGCGGAGTTCGTCGCCGAACGTCATTTGGCAGTGTTGGCGACCCAGCGGGCCGACGGTTCGCCGCACGCGGTACCTGTTGGCTTCACGTTCGCGAATGGTGTTGCGCGGGTCATCACGTTCGCCCCGTCGGTGAAGGCGCGCAATGCTCGTCGCGGTGGCAGAGCCTCGGTCACCCAGCTCGATGGCGGCCGCTGGGTGACGTTCGAAGGGCCGGTGCGCTTGAGGGATGACGACGCAACGGTGGCGAGCGCAGTTGCCGCCTACGCGCAGCGCTACCGTCAACCCAAGGTTCGCGACGATCGGGTCGTGATCGAGATCGAGGTCGACCGGGTCATGTGCAGCAACGGGTTGAAATGAGTTCCGGATACTCCAACACTCCGCTCAACAAGAAGCTGGGCATCACGGGCGACGTGGTCTTCACCGTGCTGCACGCGCCGCCCACCTTCATGGCAGAGCTCGGCGACACCGGCGATGCCATTTGGCAGCGACACTTGATGCCGCCGATCGACGTCATCGTTGCCTTCTACACCGAGAAGATTACGCTGCGCGACGAATGGAAGTCACTCACTGACGCTGCCCAGCCCGCCGGTGGCGTGTGGGTTGCGTGGCCGAAGAAGACCAGCGGCGTGCAGACCGACATCACTGAGGACGTCCTGCGCGCAACCCTGCTGAAGACCGGGTGGGTCGACAACAAGGTCTGCGCGATCGACGATGTATGGAGCGGTTTGCGCTTCGTGTTGCGCAAAGAAGACCGACCGCCCTGGAAACGCTGAGTCCCGATGAGCTTTGGCGTTGTGATGTCCCTGAGCGGCGTGTGAACGCCAAAGCTGTCGGGGCGCGGCGACGCCCCGCCGGCCACATGGCAGCAACGGGGCGTCGGCTCTGTGAGACGGGCTACTTGTTGGGCTGGGGCAGTACTCGCAGGTAGGGCTTGACGGTGGTCCAGCCCTGCGGGAAAAGCGCCTTGGCGTCTTCATCACTGACTGCGCCGCCGATGATCACGTCGTCGCCGTCCACCCAGTTGGCCGGGGTGGCGACCTTGTACTGAGCGGTCAGCTGCAGGCTGTCGATCACGCGCAGGATCTCGTCGAAGTTGCGGCCTGTGCTGGCCGGGTAAGTGAGGGTCAGCTTGACCTTTTTGTCCGGGCCGATGACGAAGACCGAGCGCACGGTCATCGTGTCGCTGGCGTTCGGGTGGATCATGTCGTAGAGATCGGCAACGGTGCGGTCAGGGTCGCCGATCATCGGGAAGTTGACCGGGGTGCCCTGGGTCTCGCCAATGTCACCCTCCCACTTGAGGTGGCTTTCGACGTTGTCGACCGACAGGCCGATGACCTTCACGTTGCGCTTGTCGAACTCGGGCTTGATCTTGGCGACGTAGCCCAGCTCGGTGGTGCACACCGGCGTGAAGTCCTTCGGGTGACTGAACAGCACACCCCAGGAATCGCCCAGCCACTCGTGGAAGCTGATCTCGCCCTGGGTGGTGGGGGCAGTGAAGTCGGGGGCGGTATCGCCGAGACGAACGGTCATTGTGGAACTCCTTGGAACGGATTGCTGTCGGGCGTGCTGTTGTTGGCAACACTACCGAGATACCCGACTATTTCAGTCAAGAATAAGCAGCTCGTTGTTGACAGGTGACTAAATAGTCACGTATTATCGCCAGCTGTGAGCGAGTCACTCGTCTTCAAGGCACTGGCCGACGACACTCGTCGTGCGCTGCTCGACGCGCTGTTCACGCGCGACGGGCAGACCGTCGTGGCGTTGTGCGAGCGCTTTCCGGACATGACGCGGTTCGGCGTGATGAAGCACCTGGCGGTCTTGGAGGCCGCGAATCTGGTGACCACGCGTCGCGAGGGGCGCACCAAGTTGCACTATCTCAACCCGGTTCCCATCCAACAGCTCGCCGATCGCTGGATCAGCAAGTACGCACAACCCTTCACCCACGCGTTGGTCGGCTTGCAGGCCGATCTCGAACAGAGCGCTTCGTAGCGTCACTCGGAAAGTCAGGACACGACATGGCCATCACCCGACACCAGTACCGCATCTTCATCAAGGCACCCATCGAGCAGGTGTGGAATGCGTTGCTGGACCCGGCGTTCACGCTGCGCTACTTCCACGGCACCGCCTTCGACCAGCCACCGGTGGCAGGCGAGCCGTACCGAACCACGATGGGGACCGGGCAGCCGGCGATCGACGGCACGATCGAGGTGCTGGAAGCTCCGCACCGCCTGGTGCAGACATGGCATGTGCTGTACGACGCGGCGATGGAGGTGGAGCCTCCGTCCCGTGTGGAGTGGACGCTGGCAGTGGCGGGCGAGAGCCTGACCCGGCTGGATGTCGTGCACGGCGATCTTGCTCGCAGCCCGTTGACGTGGGCGCACACGAAAGCTGGTTGGCCGTGGATTCTCGACGGCTTGAAAACGCTGTTGGAGACCGGCGAGCCGTTGCCGGCGGCGTCGGTTGACCTCGACGACGAAGTGGTGATCGATGCCGCTGGTGATTGGCACCGCGCGCAAGGCATCGA
>JBBQMG010000027.1:0-31697 GCA_038328705.1 Acidimicrobiales bacterium
CCGACGGCAACGACGGAACCCTGCTGGGGCTTCTCCTTGGCGGTGTCGGGGATCACCAGACCAGACGCGGTGGTGAGCTCGGCCTCGTTCGGCAGTACGACGATGCGATCGTCAAGCGGCTTGAGTGACATGGTGCAGGCCTCCATTGGCAGTACACGAAACGTGAATATTGGGATCTTGGAGGACTGAGTTAGCACTCAGCCCTCGCGAGTGCCAAGGCTAGGTGGCCGAGGGGGTCGTTAGCAACCGGAAGGCGAGAGTGCTAACGGAGCTCCATCCGGATGCATGAGTCCGGCGAGCGTGCGACACTGACGGCATGCGGCAGCCATACGGCCCCGGCGACATCATCGAAATCGATGTCATCGACGCGGATCTCGGCGTGTTCGGCCCCTCAGCGGCACCCCCTGCCCCCGTGCGTCGGCCGCGACCGCGCTGGCTGGTACCGACAGCGATTGCAGTGGCGGGGGTCTGCGGTGCTGCAGCGATGGTGTGGCGCCCGTGGGAGCCCCCGCCGGACTGGCGCACGTTCGGGCCCGCCGCACCGGCAGTCGCGTCGCTCAGCGACCACCTGGTCCTCGATCTCGACGGTGTCACAGTCACCAGTCTCCATGTCGGCCCGAACAGCGACGCCGACGACCCCGCGCCGCTGGGGCATGTGTTCGCGGCACCGGGAGGCACCTACGAATACGACGCGTGGGCGTTGTTCCACTCCGGCGGCTCGAACGCTGACGGCGCGGCTCCTGTCAGCAAGTCGACCGATCTGGTTCGCGGGTTGCCGGCGGAAGTGCGCAGCGTTCGCGTGCGCACCACCGTCAGGTGGGGTCCAATCGGCGGGAACTACTGGGATTCGGAGACCAATCGTCTTCACGACGACGCCGCCCTGGATTTCGCGAACGCGGTCGGCGTCGTTGCGGGGTTGCCGGCCGTGGCGTATGGCCACAACATGGGTGTGCTGAAACCGTTGGGCGACGTGAAGACCCTGGCCCGCGTGCAAGTGCTGGCTGCGTATCTCGACAGTGAGCCCGTCCTCAGCAAGTTCACACCGACCGTGGTGACCTACGAGGTCGGTAGTACTCCTGTCACTGTCGCGTCGATCGACACCGATACCGACGGGCTTGCGATGGCTCGCTTCTATCTCGACCAAGGTCGCGACGTGATCGTGCACGGCGTGCCTGGCGCACTCATCGAGACCCGTCGTATCGGCAAGGTGGTCGTCTGGCACGAAGGCAATCGCCTCGTGGTGGTCACGGCTGACGTCACCGACGACCAGTTGCTCGCCATGGCCAAAGCCGTCCGCCCCGCCACGCAAGCCGAGTGGGATCAGGTCATCGCCGCAACGGCTGCCGCACCCACCGACCCCGGCGAGGACGTCACCCCAGCGTCGCTGACGATCGGGGCAGGGCTCACGCCGGACAGCGACTACTGGAGGGGCTCGATCACCTTGGGCAACCCCACCGTGTTGTGCATCCACGATCTGCAGGCCACTGGAGTCAGCGAGGCGTCGTGCGTGTACACCACGCCGCTGTCGCCCTCCACCCACGTTGTCGATCACGAAGGAATTGGGTCGACCTTTGTATCGGCCGTGGTACCGACAG
This sequence comes from Acidimicrobiales bacterium, assembly GCA_038328705.1. Classification (GTDB taxonomy): domain Bacteria; phylum Actinomycetota; class Acidimicrobiia; order Acidimicrobiales; family Ilumatobacteraceae; genus UBA668. The sequence continues at coordinate 1,596 of JBBQMG010000027.1, forward strand.
GAAGTCGGGTCCTGCGCATCACGAACCCGGCGGGCGAATTCGTCGACTTTCAACCCATCGGACTCGACGACACGACAGCGGCAGTTGCGGCCTTGCTGCCACCCGGAGCCACCTACGACTTGGTGGAACCGGCCGTCCGCGGCTGACAAAATCTCGAACCTGTCGCGGGTCTGACCTCCAACTCTGCTGATCGGGGGCGCGACGGGTTTGGTGGTAGTTGCTGTCAGACTGCGGCGGTGCAGGGCGGTGCAGGGCGGTGCAGATTCGGAGCTGATCGAGTTCATCGAGAGCGACCCGTCCGTGTTCGGAGGATCGACGAACGCCCAGACCTTGAGAACGCCGCCATCGCGGCCGACATGGTGGGTGCCAGTGGCAGTCTCGTTGGTCGCGGTGCTGGCTGCTGCGGCGTCGCTCGCCGTCTGGAAACCCTGGGAGAACAAATTCCGCGTACGGCTCGCGCTTCCTTCCGCCTCCCGGCCCGAGCCGACGCTCACGGCGCAACTGGTGTTCGACAATCCGCCGTCGGCCCTTTCGGGTTCGAGCGCTGGTGCAAGCGAGGTTGCAGCAAGCCTTGCCTCACCTGGCTACTTCTTCGCCGCCCCGGACGCGTCGCTCAACCTGGGGCAGGGCGGCACGGGCAGATGGGCAGCTCTCCTCACTACAGATACGGACGAGTCAGCGAACCTCGATGCGGGGCGCTCCGGCGTCAACGTCACCGTGCAAGGGGTTCCCGGCGTGCTCGTACTCGCGATCGGCGATCAGTCGCGGCAGCTCTCCTTTGGCCCACTCGGCGGACGCGTGTACACCATCGTGACATCTGAGATCTCCAAAGCAGACACGCTGGCATTCGCTGAAGTGGTGGGCATCGATGATGGCGTACCGGTGATTGCGGACATCTCGGTACTGCAGGGAATGCGGCCGCTGTGCACCATCGCCGACTTCAACACCGCCTACGGACTCGTCCTCACGGCGAGCAACCCCGACTATGCGCAACCTCAGATCGTCGCAGCTCAATACGGCGAGGAGTCCGAACGCTTCACGCTGACGTCACAGCAGGCGCCCGAGAGTGGGCTCGTGCCGCTGCAGTTCGTACTCGGCGGCAAGATCGACTCGACCGTTCACGGCGAACCGGCGCTCACGTTCGTCACCGACGACTCCGAAGCGCTGCTTTCGTTCGGCGTCGAGTTCGGGTCGGTTGTCGCTTGGATCGAAGGGGGGCGATTGATCATGGTCACCGGCAAGCTTCCGGTCGACGAACTGCTGCAGCTGGCAGAGTCGGTGCGCCCTGCGACCGACGAAGAGTGGAATCAGATCAGCCAGGTCGCGGGTTAGACGAGCAGCGGCACGCCCAGCTCTCCGGACAATCGCAGCAGCGTGTGCAGTGGGAGTCCGATGATGTTGCTGACGCTGCCTCGCACCCGTTCGACGAACACGCCACCTGCACCCTGCACGGCGTAGGCGCCGGCCTTGCCGAACGGCTCATCCAGACCGACGTACCACTCGATCATCTCCTCGGTCAGCCGGGAGAACGTGACGAGCGAACTGACCGTCTCGGCAACCGTGCGATCACCCAGCCGCACCGCGAGACCTGTGTGAACTCGATGTGTGCGGCCCGACAGGCGACGCAGCATCGAACGCGCCTCACCGGCGTCGACCGGCTTGCCGAAAATTTCGCCGCCCAGGTCGACCGTCGTGTCTGCCGCAATCACCAACGATGCGACCGCCGTCTCCACGGCATGCACCTTCTCAACCGCCAACCGCCGTACGTATGAGCCCGGCGCTTCGCCAGGCAGCGGCGTCTCGTCGATGTCGGGATGGACGACGGTGAACTCGATTCCCAACTGCGTCAGCAACTCTTGACGACGCGGTGACGCGGACGCAAGAACGACGTTCGGGCGCTTCATCCGCCGCTGAGCGCCATCACGTCGGCGTCGTCGGGGACGACCACGTCGTCGAGATGGTCGAGGTAACCATTGGGTAACACCACACGGATCGGACCGTTGGTGTGGCCGCGCCGAATACGCTGGCCGCCCTCGACGACGTTCATCAGCGGGTCGAGCGTGGCGATCAGGTCTTCCAACTCGCTGTAGGTGGACACGCCGCTGAACTGACGGCGCACCTCCCCGCCGACGGGGTAGCCGGTGAAGTACCACGAGGTGTGTTTGCGGAAGTCGCGCATCGCAATCGGCTCGGTCATGTGCGGCACCAGCAGGCGAGCATGCTGCGCCATCACGACACACACCTCGCCAAGTGTTGGCGTACCTGGCACTGGCCGACCGTTGAGTGCCTCCACAAGATCGCGAAACAGCCAAGGACGACCGAGGCAACCGCGACCGACCACCACGCCATCGCAGCCGGTCTCGCGCATCATGCGCACCGCATCGTCGGCTTCCCAGATGTCGCCATTGCCCAGCACCGGAATCTCTGGCACTGCGGCCTTGAGCTCGCCAATGGCGTTCCAGTCGGCCAGCCCCGCGTAGTGCTGCTCGGCCGTGCGTGCGTGCAACGCAATCGCCGCGACGCCTTCCTCCGCGGCGATGCGACCGGTGGTGAGGTAGGTGAGCAACGAGTCGTAAAGGCCCTTGCGGAATTTGATGGTGACGGGAACGTCGTACGGCGTGGCCGCAGCCACCGCACTCCGCAGAATCGCTCGCAGCAGGTTAGGTTTGGCCGGTACTGCCGCGCCGCCACCCTTGCGGGTGACCTTCGCCGCCGGGCACCCGAAGTTGATGTCGATGTGGTCGACACGACCGTCGGCACACACTTTACGAATTGCCTCACCCAACATCACCGGGTCACTGCCGTAGACCTGCAAGCTGCGTGGCTGCTCGTCGGCGGTGAAGGTCATCATCCGCTCGGTCTTGATGTTGCCGTGCACGACCGCCGTCGCCATCACCATCTCGTTGACGTAGATCAGGCCAGGCGCGAACTGACGGCACATGGTGCGGAACGGCGCGTTGGTGACACCTGCCATCGGCGCCAACACAACGGGCGCGGCGGGAGTGAAGGAACCGATCTGCACAGCCCGAAACGGTACCGCCACAGCGGCCTGACGGGTACGAAGCCCGCACCCGAGGGGTGACGTGACCCGCGGCACCTGGTCTCGTAGTCTTCTACGGTGCGAATTCAATCGTTCCTGGCCACCCTCGGACTCATCGGCGCCGCGTTCGGCACCACCGCGCTCACCTCGGCAGCGCTCCCCGCGTCCATTGCCGGCGCCGCGGATGCCACCAGCAGCTACGTCGCGTTGCCCACCGCGCAGCGGCTCGTCGACACACGCACCACCGCCGCACTCGGCGCCGGCGGAACCATGTCGTTCAGCGTCACCGGCTTGGCACCGCTGCCGGCAGCCGGCACGGTGGTTGCTGCCGTCCTCAACCTCACCGTCGTCGGTCCGGCGGCCCCCGGGTACTGGACGGTGTGGCCGCGCGCGAGCGGCCGCCCAGAGGTGTCGAACATCAACGTCGACGAGTTGCAATCACTGGTCGGTCCGTTCCTCGCACTACCCAACCTGGTCACAGTCCCGGTTGGTGCCGACGGCGTGGTGGATGTGTACGCCAGTGGCGGCGGGCAGGCGATCGTTGACCTACTCGGCTATTACACCCCTGCCGCGTCCGCCACGGATGGGCGCTTCCAGCCGCTCGCGGCGCCGACCCGGGTACTCGACACCCGACGCGTCGCCACCTTCAACGCCGGTGAAACTCGCACATTCACGGTGCCCGGCGCAGCCGGGGCCAGCGCCGTCGCCGTCAACCTGACGGCAATCACCACCCGCCCCGGTTACTGGCAGCTGTACCCCCAGGGTGGTGCCGCGCCGACCACCTCGAATCTCAACTCGCCATCGGGTGCCAACGCGATCGTCGCCAATCAGGCCATCGTTCCGGTCGATGCCGCCGGTGGCATCACCATCTACTCCGAGTCCGGCGGCGATCTGCTCATCGATCTTGTCGGTACGTTCACCAGCGCCACTGCACCGTCGGCAACCGACGGGCTGTTCGTGCCGCTCACCTCGCCAACACGTGTCGTCGACACACGAATCGCGGCACTCAACCCGCTCGGTGGCACCACTCGCCCACAGCCGGGTTGGCGCTTCGAAGTGCCGGTTGCGAGCAACCCGGCAATTGGCCGATCTGACGTCTCAGCCGTGGTGCTCAACGCCACCAGCGCGGCCGCCATCAGCGTTGGCTACGTCAGTGTTGGTACCGCTGGCGACACCAGCCCGACAGCCAAGCCGGCGACCTCCACCATGAACGTGCTGCGCCCTGCGCAAACACTGGCAAACCACGCGATCGTGCCGGTGTCCAGCCGTGGCTTCTCGATGTTCACGGAGGCAGGTGGCATTCTCATCGCCGACCTCGCCGGCTACTACCTCGGCACTCCCGCCCCGGCAACATTCGGGCCGCCCAGCAACGCGCAGTCACCCTCTTGTGCGACGCCGACAGTGGGCTTCCCCGGCTCGCCCGTCGGGCCGATCATCTTCGGCTCGTCGAGGTCAGCCGTTGCCGACCTTCAGAACCGCCTCAACGCGCTCGGATTCTGGAACTCCGGTGGCGGCGGCTACGGCCTCAGCACGGTCCAAGCCGTCATGGCATTCCAGAAGTGGAAGGGGCTGCCGGCGACCACTGTCGTCGACAACGCCACCGCCATCGCACTCAACCTTCAGCTCTGCCAGCCGGCCGCCGGCCGCAGCAGCGGGAACCTGCTGGAGGTCGACAAGACCAAGCAGATCGCGTACATCATCCAGAACGGGCAGATGAGATACATCTTCAATGTGTCGACGGGCAACGGTCGCAGTTACGACGAGGTCGACAAGAATGCCGCGAGTGGGCGAGTCATCGGCATCGCAATCACGCCGACCGGCACATTCAACACGTACCGCGAGCACGACGTCGTTCGCTACGAAGGCGACCTCGGCTCGCTCTACCGGCCGAAGTTCATCATCGGCGGCGTCGCCATTCACGGCTCCCCGAGCATTCCCAACTACCCCGCATCACACGGTTGCGTGCGGGTGGCGAACCCGGTGATGGACCTCATCTGGAACGAGAACCTGCTGCCCCTGCGCTCACCCGTCTGGATTCACGACTGAGGATTCACGACGAACTCTCCGGAGGGTTTCAACGACCAGGGGAGGTGTCGGAATCCTCCGAAACGACTTGACCGGTGTGGACGGCGACTTCGATGCCGCCGTTGGTGGTGGACAACGTGGGTCGCAGCGGCAGGTGCATACGGGCGACAGGTGTGTCATGTGCGGCCAGCAGTGCCACGTGCCAGTCCACGGCGCGCTCGCGCAGCACGGCGCCGAAGCGGTCGTAGAGGTTGCGCAGATCGCGGTCGCCGCCGTCACCTGAACGACCGTCACCTGAACGACCGTCACCTGAACGACCGTCACCTGAACGACCCGGCCCACCAACACGGTGGCCATACGGCGGGTTGCTGACGATCCAGCCGGCGCGAGCCGGCAACGCCAACTCACTGACGGTGCGCAGTATCACTTCCACGTTGCTGCTGACGCCCGCACTGGCCGCGTTCTCCAGCGAAGCCGCCACCGCACCCGCATCGCGATCAGATGCGACGATCGGCGGGCACTTCTCGACCACATCGCCGTCAGCACCGCGGAGCAATCGCTCCCATGCGGTGGGTTCGAACTGCGGCCAGTGCTCGAACGCAAACGAGCGGTGACGGCCGGGGGCCATGCGACGAGCGATGTGTGCGGCCTCGATGGCGATGGTGCCGGAACCGCAGAACGGATCAACCAGCGGTGTCTTCATGTTCCACTCGCTGGCCAGCACCAACGCCGCGGCCAGCGACTCGCGCATTGGCGCCTTGCCCGCCGGGCCACGCCACCCGCGATGGTAGAGCGGGGCACCCGATGCATCCATGCTGATGGTCACCAGGTCGCGCTGTACACGCACCTGCACCACCTGGTCGCCCAGCGGGCGACCCAACACTTCGTTGACCCGTTCCTCCACCGCACCCGAGTGGTACAGCTTGGATTCCTTGTCGCACGTTGCCGCAACGGTGATGCCTGCCGCCGACCCGTTCGCGTCGGGAAGCCACGCGGCCCAATCGATGGCGCGAAGGCCCACCTGCAGCGAATGGAACCCGTCCGCATGGAACTTCGCGACCCGCACGACCACTCGCGTGGCCACACGCGACCGCAGGTTGATGGCCATCAGCTGCGGCCACGTGATGTTGCACTCCACGCCGCCGCGCACGGCGCGCGCTGGCCGAACACCCAGGCGCTGCACCTCCTCCAACAGCAACGGTTCGAGGCCGGGGACGGCAACGACAAAGGCATCAATTCGGGCGCTCATCGCAGCTCTCTCACTCGAACACGGATCACGGCAACAGGGGAAGTCGCAGATTGGGATACGCACCAGCGTCGAGTGCGGTTGGCCCGTCGCTGCGTAGGCGGTGCCAACCGGCCGCTGCGATCATCGCCGCGTTGTCGGTACACATCGCCGGGCTGGGCAGGAAGCCGTGAATGCCGGCGTCGGCGCTCACGGTGAGGAAGCGCTCGCGGAGCAGCGAGTTGGCCGCCACGCCACCGCCGAGCACCAGACCGCGTGCGCCCACCTGCTCGGCGGCGCGACGCGCCTTCGTCACCAGCACGTCGACGACAGCCGCCTGGAACGAGGCCGACACGTCGCTTGCCGACACCTCGGGGTTCTTGCGCACATAGTTCATCACCGAAGTCTTCAAGCCGCTGAAGCTGAAGTCGAGGCCGTCGTTCAACATCGCGCGCGGGAAGTTGATGGCCTCCGGATCGCCGAACTCCGCCTCGCGATCGATGGCCGGCCCGCCCGGGTAGCCGAGCCCGAGGAAACGCGCCACCTTGTCGAAGGCCTCGCCCGCCGCGTCGTCGATCGTCTGGCCGAGCAGCCGATACTGGCCATGGTCCTGCATCTCGATCAGCATCGTGTGCCCGCCGGACACCAACATCACCACCATCGGGAACTCCAACGTCGGATCCTCCAGGAAGGCTGCATACAGATGCGCTTCCATGTGGTTGACACCGACGAAAGGCACGCCCCACGTGAGTGCCAGAGCCTTCGCCGCCGACACGCCGACCAGCAGTGCGCCAATGAGACCGGGCCCAACGGTGCAGGCGACGGCATCGATGCGTTCCTCGCTGACACCGGCCTCCACGATTGCGCGGGCGATCATCGGGTTCAACAGATCCAGGTGAGCGCGGCTGGCGATCTCCGGGACGACGCCGCCGAACTGCGCATGCAGGTCCACCTGCGTACTGACCGCGCTGGACACCACGTCGTAGCCACCCATCACCAACGCTGCTGCGGTTTCGTCGCAACTGGTCTCGATGCCGAGCACCAGCGTTGATTCATCGACGTTCAGCGGCGCGTCGACAGGGCCTCGCATCCTGCTCATCGACTGGCCTCGGGGCTGAGGATGCGCAGGCGGTCGCGATACTCCGGCAAGGCCAGGTCGTTGCACCACATGACGATCGCGTCTTCCACGTTCTCGTAGTACTTCGTGCGGATGCCGGCCGGGATGAACCCGAACTCGCGATACAGAGCCTGCGCACCGACGTTGCTCACACGCACTTCCAAGGTCAGGGCACCACAGCCATGGTCGATGGCCGCCCACGCCAACTCGGCCAGCAGACGCGTCGCGATTCCCTGCCGCTGGCGGCTGACGGCGACCGCAATGTTGGTCACGTGCGCATCGCCGACGGCGAACATCAGGCCGCCGTAGCCCACGACGTCGTTGCCGTCGCGTGCGACGAGGTAGCGCCGCTCACCGCGGCGCATCATCTCGATCTCGCTGTGAAACACACCGATTGACCACGGCAGCGGGTACGACGCCTGCTCGATGGGCATGACAGCGGCGAGGTGTCGTCGCCGCAGCGGCTCGATGGCCAGGCCGTCGCCACCGGCACGGCCCAGAAATCGCGCCATCACGCTCATTTGGACCCCTCACGCGTGGACCAGTTGATCTGCGCATCGGGCGCCCGCAGGTACATCGGCTGGATCTCCCACGGGTTCACCCACTCCTCGCGCAACGCACGAGCGTGGGCCAATTGCACCAGCGGTGCTGCGGACGGATGGGACAGGAACTGCTCGGCGAACTCGCAGCGCACCCCTGCCGCGATCTCTTCCTGATAGCGCAGCGCACCGTCGCCCACGCACACCACGTTCTGGCCACGCGCCATGAGGTCAGCCACCAAGTCGTCGGCCGAGCCCACGCGCGGGTCAGTGACCCGCTGTACGCCCCCCGGCACCGGCCGGTAGAACGAGTAGAACACCTCTCCCTTGCGAGCATCGATGACAGCGGCAATGGTGCGGTCCGAGTAGCGCAGCGGAAACGCCAATAGGTCGAGCGAGCTGATGCCGATCATGGGGACGCGCAGCGCCTGCGCGATGGCCTTCCCAGCGGCCAGTCCGACGCGCATACCGGTGAACAAACCGGGCCCGACGTCGACTGCGATGGCCCCGAACTCGACGATCTCGATGTCGGCTTGGCGGCACAGGAACTCGATTGCCGGCGCCAACGTTTCTGCATGCCGGCGTCCGCGTGAGACTTCGAACATGCCGAGCACACCCTCGTGCCCACCGATGGCGACACTGACCTGCTGGGTCGCCGTTTCGATACCGAGAATCAGCATGTGAAGGCCTCCGTCGCGGCCTCGACCCGTTCCCATCGGGCAGCCCACGCACGCCCAATGCCCCCGAGTGTGACCATGCGCGCCTCCTCGTCATCGTCGACCGAATCGAGCTGCACCAGCAGATGTTCGCCCAGTGTGCGGGCGACGACATCGCCCCACTCCACCAGCACGATGCCGTCGTATTCCAGCAGTTCGGCGAGCGCGAGATCGGCGACTTCATTGTGGGTGCTGAGCCGGTAGATGTCGGCGTGGTGAAGGGTCAGCTTGCCCGCTTCATAGCTGTGCACGAGGGTGAACGTGGGCGAAGTGATCGGTTCCGTGACCCCCAGCGCGGCGCCGAAACCCTTTGCGAAAGCGGTCTTGCCCGTCCCCATCTCGCCCGCGAGCACGATCAGGTCGCCCGCGCGCGACAGCCCTGCAAGCGCGGCCGCAATGGCATGGGTGTCGGCGAGTGACGAGGCACGGAGGTGCAACATGGCGCACTCAATCTAGAGGTTGTCATTCGCGCGTTGCGACCGGCGACCGATCACACCGGTCGCCGTTCGATGCGCGACGAGATGCCACACACGATCTCGTACGCGATCGTGTCGAGTGCAGCCGCCCAGTCAGCCGCTGCGATGGTGTGCGCTCCCTGAGTGCCGATGAGCACGGCCTCATCGCCGCGCTGCACCGGGTCGCCACCATCGCCATTGTCACCACAGTCGACCATGATCTGGTCCATCGTCACCACGCCCACGATCGGGCGATGCTTGCCACCGATCAAGACGGTGCCACCAGCGGCATACAGACGGCGCGGCACGCCGTCGGCATAGCCGATGGGCAACGTGGCGACGGTCGTGTCATTCTCGAAGGTGTGCCGCAACCCGTACGAGATTCGTTCGCCCGCGGCCACCCGCTTCACATGCGACACGCGAGCGTGCAACGACATCGCCGGCCGTAGTGCCGAGAAGAGATCGTCAACGCCCGGCCCCGACGAGATGCCGTACACACCGATACCGGGACGCACCATGTCGTAGCGCGCTCGCGGGTGGGCCAGTGCGCCGGCCGAGTTCGCGGCATGCACCAACGGCGGACGATGACCGACCGCCGCGAGCGCCGCGACCACGGCCTCGAAGCGATCGAGTTGGTGATCGGTGAACGGGTTGTCCGGCTCGTCGGCGACCGCCAAGTGAGTGAACACGCCGACCAGCGATACCGCGGGCGACGCCGCAATCAGGTCGGCCACTGCCACTGCGTCCGCTTCGGCAACCCCGACCCGCCGCATTCCCGTGTCGATCTTGAGGTGCACCGGATGGTCGACAGCGCCACATGCCTCCAGCTGAGCGACCTGCGTCGCGCTGTAGACCGTGGTCGACAACTGATGGTGGACCGCCGCGGGCAGTGCCTCCGCGGGCTGTTCGCTGAGCACCAGGATCGGGCCGGTGATGCCTGCCTCGCGGAGCGCGACACCCTCCTGCACCAGCGCCACACACAAACCCTGCGCTCCGGCCGCCTGCGCTGCCCGCGCCGCCAACAACGCTCCGTGCCCGTAGCCCTCCGCCTTCACCGCAACCCACACCTGCGACGGGCTCACGATCTCGGCAATCGTGCGCACGTTGTGCCCGATGGCCGACGCCGACACCTCGGCCCACGCCCAGCGGCTCACCCGCGATCGCCCGCGGCCGCGAGGTCGCGCAACACGGTCGGTAGGTGCTCGGCGAGGTCGCTGGCAACCATGCCTCGCGCCGGCGCCAACTGGGCGGCTTGCCCGTGCAACCACGCTCCCGCCGCTGCCGCATGGAACGCAGTCAGGCCGGCGGCCAGCAGCGCCCCGATGATGCCGCTGAGCACATCACCGGTGCCGGCCGTGGCAAGGCGAGCGTCGCCGGTGGTGACCACCAGCACCTGCCCGTCGGGACCGGCGACAACGGTGGTGGGTCCCTTCAGCAACACCACACACCCGGTGTCGGCTGCCAACCGTCGCGCCGCCACCATTCGGTCTGCGCCGGGCGCAGCGCCGGTCAGCAGCGCGAACTCACCATCGTGCGGCGTCAGCACGGTCGGCGCGGTTCGACGCTTGAGCAGCGCTGCGGCCCCGTCGGCGTTCCATGCCATGGCGAACAATCCGTCGCCATCGATCAATGTGGGGATCGGCGCATCGACTGCGAGCAGCCGCGTCTGCGCGGTCGTCTCGTCACTACGGCCCAGGCCGGGGCCGACGACCAGCGCGTGAAACCGATCCAGCGAGTCGAGCACCTCGCCGGCCCACCCCTTCAGCGGTAGCGGCCGTTGCACCACTTCCACCGGAGCCTGCACCACCAGCGTTCCCGGCGCAGAGAGGTGCACCATGCCGGCGCCGGCACGCATCGCGGCATGGGCCGCCAACTGCGCCGCACCTGTCATCCCGGTGCTACCGGCCACCACGCGCACCGCTGCCCGCCACTTGTGCGCCGTCGTCGTTCGGCTGGGCACCCAGGCCGCGACGTCTGCCGGCTGCACGAGGTGCGCATGCGCGTGGCGTGCAGCAGCATCCCCGAGACCGATGTCGGCCAGCTCCAGCTCGCCGGCGAGTTCGTTCCCCGGTGGGAAGAGGAGCCCGGGCTTCAACGCCGCAAAGGTGAGCGTGCGAGTCGCGCCCAGGACATCGCCGATTGCTTCACCGGTCAGGGCGTTCACCCCGCTGGGGATGTCGACCGCCAGCACGGGCGTGTCTCCAATCTCGGATGGGTACCACGTCTCTCGAAACCCGGTGCCGTAGGCCGCATCGATCACCAGATCCGCTGTCGGCAGGATGGACGGCATCGCGAACGCGTCGTACACGCGAACGCGAACGCCTTTAGCCGACAGCATCGACGCGGCCACCCGACCGTCGGCGCCGTTGTTCCCCGGCCCCGCAATCACATGCACGGTGCGCCCATAGGTGCCGCCCATCATCTGCACGGCAGCGCGAGCGACGGCTCGGCCCGCACGCTCGACCAGCACCGAGGTCGGCTCCGGGGCGGCGGCATCGACCGCACGCATCTCGTCGGGCGTCACGATCGGGATCACGCTGACGAAACTACTCCGCGACGACGTAAGCGATGGCGACGAGATCAGTATGGGTCAGGCTGAGATGCCACGTCGTGATGCCCCGGTCTGCCGCCAATTGTGCTGCCCGGCCGGTGACGGACAGCGATGGCTCGCCCGACGCGGCCCGCCTGACCCACACGTCGTGGAAACCGAACGCACCGAGACCGATACCCATCGCCTTCATCACCGCTTCGCGAGCGGCGAATCGAGCGGCCAATGAGCGAGCTGCGTCGGCCTTGAGGGAGACGTACTCCAACTCCTCGAGAGTGAACAATCGTTCGCGCATCGACGGCGTGCGGGCAAGCGACCTTCTGAATCGTTCGATGTCGACGGCATCAACACCAATGCCGCGGATCATCGGCAGCTCTGCATCAGCGCCGCCAGTGGTCGGCTGCGTCGCTGATCGGCAGGATCAACAAATCGGCAACCGACAGATCTGCCAGCAGATCGTCGCGGAAGGTGCCCTCGGTCTCCGTCACCCAGTCGACCAGGCGGTCGTAGCGGCGGTCGTAGCCCTGCAACACACCGCGCATCGTTGCTGCCGCCAACCGCTCGTGGAAGCGAACGTGCAGCAGCGTGATCCCGGTGCAGGTACCACCCTTCACTTCGGGAACGAAGATGACCGTTCGACCATCGCTGCGGCCGCGAGCCACCAGCACTTCCTTCTCGCTGGCAACACGACGCTTGGTACCCAGCAGCTGCGAGTTGCGCTCCACGCGGCTGGTGACATCGCGAGACAGGCCGCCGCGGTCGACAATCGTGATGGTGGCACCACTCGCGCCGGCCGGATCGCCTTCGATTGCGTAGCGGGTGTAGCCGACGACGGCGTCAACGGCGGGGTCGAGGTCAGCCAGCACCTTCAGCGTGCGGTACGCGAGGCGGTCGCGACCGGCACCGGCCGCCAGCAGCTCCTGCACCAGCGCACGATCCAGCACGCCCTCGTCGTTGCGGCTGATGCCAACGGTGACGGTCTTGGCCTGGTGCTTGATGGCATCGATGGGGCGGGTGAGTTCTTCGATGGCTCTAGTCAGCGCCGCAGTCAGGTCGTCGATGATCACCCCCGGCGTGGCGATCTTTCCGGTGGCGCGTTGGTACGCCTCCAACGGCAGATCGCTGCTGAGGTCGCGAAGCAGACCGACCAACCGCACGGCGGTGGAGGCTTCCAGATGACCGTTGTACTGATCGGCGCGCAACCCGTCGAGGAACTTCTCGGTGTGCACGCTGATTTCCGCCTGCACGGTGCGCAGCACGTCGTCGCCCTCGGTGGACGCTGCGAGTGCGTGCTCGATGACCTCGCGCGCCTCACGCAGCGGGCGAGCCGACGCATCGATGGCCAGCGCCGCCTCGTAGCCGAAGAGGTGCCCGACCATTGCCGACAGTACGAACGCTAGCGACGAGTCCACAGATGGCACGGTCAACACTGCCGAGGCGGCGGCGAAGCGCTCGTCGGCGTCGGTGGCCACCACGATCGGTGTGGCCTTGTGAGCCTTGTAGATGGCGACTTCCTTGGCCACGTCGTCGGCGGTACCGCCGACAAGGCCGGCCGCACAGACGAGGATCAGCGGCTCGCTGGACAGGTCGATGTGCTTCTTGTCCTCGGTGATGTCGCAGGCGATGGACTTGTAGCAGAGCTCGCTGAGCTTGATACGAACCTCTTCGGCGGCGACCGCGTTGGGGCCGCTGCCGACAATTGCCCAGTAGCGCTTGGAAGGAGCAAAGCGACGCGCCGCCTCGGCGATCGCGGGCCGGGTGGCGATGACCTCCACCATTGCGTCAGGCAGCGTGCGCAGCGACGACAGCAGCTCGTGGCGGCGCTGCGGCGTACCTCGGCCAGCGGCCTCGGCAATCGCACAGGCCAACAACACGCCGGCAGCGACCTGCGCGTAGAACGCCTTCGTACTGGCAACGCTCATCTCGACGTCGCGACCATCGCTCGTGTACATCACCCCATCGGCCTTGTCGGTGAGATCGCTGTTGCGGCGATTCACAATGGCCAGCACAGCGGCCCCACGGCCGCGAGCGAGGTCGACGGTGCGGTTGGTGTCGGTGGTGGTACCGCTCTGGCTCACCGCGATGATGAGCGTGTCGGACATGTCGAGCTGTAGATGAAAACCCGACAGCTCCGTTGCGGTGATCGGGTCGACATCCAATGTTCCGCCGACCAGCGTGTCGAGCACCGCTGCCATGCTGCGCCCGGCGACTGCGGCTGTGCCCTGACCGATCACACGCACCTTCGTGATTTCGCCGTCGGCCAACCGTGACGCAATCGAGATTGGCAACGTGCGCTCGCCAACCTCGGCACGCAAACCCTCTGGAGTCTCGATAATCTTGCCGCGCAGCGTCTTGCGGAAGCTGTTGGGCGCTTCGCCGATCTCCTTGAGCAAGAAGTGCGGGGCATCGCCACGGTCGATGTCGCGAGTGGTCACCTGCGCCGTCACCACTTCGTCGTCGGCGATGGGCAGCTCACTGCCGTCGTACGCAATCCGCCGCACGCCAGCGAGCGTGCCGGCCTGTGCGCCGTCGAGAATGAACACCTGGCCGCGACTTCCGGTCGGTGAGGCAGTCTCACCGTCGACCCGAAGAAACTGCATGGTCTCCTCGACCACGCCGTACGGCTCGCTCGCAACGATGAACATGTCATCGCCCAGACCCACGTAGAGCGCCTGGCCACTGCCGCGCAGCGCAAGGTACGACTGATCAGGTGCGTCGGCCGAGGCGGCAGCAATTGCCACGCTGCCCTCGAACTCGACCACCGTGCGGCGGAATGCTTCGCTCAGATCTGTGGAGGCCGCAGCGTGAATCGCCATCACCGCCGGGATCACCTTCGCATCGGTGGTGATCGGCCCGGCGATGTGCAGCGCATGGTTGATCTTGATGTCGGCATGGTTGTCGACGTCACCATTCAACACCGCAACCGTGTACGGAACGCGTTGGTCACCGCTCTGCACCTGGCCACTCTGCTCGGCCTGCTCGCCGTTCACCGGGTGACAGTTCGGTTCACTGATGATGCCGACGCTGGCCCAGCGCGTATGCCCCAGCACGGAGACTCGGGCACCCGCCTGAGCAAGGGCGAGGCGCAACAAACCGTCCGCGTGGACTGCCCCGCGCAACGCCTTCACGTTGTCGCCCAGCTCGCCGATCTCCGCTGCCGCCTTGTAGACGAACGCCAATTTGTCGTCGGCGACACGCACCGACCCGGACTGGAACAGCGGGTCGAGACCGCGCTGCACAATGGTTGCCGCGACCGATGGCTCGGCAAGGTCGAGCCCGTGGTTCCAGACCAAGATGTGGATGCCGGCGCTGTCGCGGCCGCGCACCTCCATACGGTCGATTGCCGAGAGTGCCTGCTGGATGGACAGATAGCCGGCCATTGCAGCCACGCCGGCGTCGCGGCCGGTGAACTCGGCAACAGCGCGCGCTGTGCGGAGGCGGTCCTTGCGCACCGCCCACACTGCATCGCGAGCCGCCAACAGCTCGGAGTTGACCGCCTCGATCTCATCGACCGACAGCGTGTTGCCCTCTTCCAGATCGCGCTCGCGCTCGGCAATGCGCCCATCGAGCTGGTCGAGCCGAGCCCCGATACCCGCAATCAGCTCGCTGCGGCCCGCCAATGCCAACATGCCCGGCACGCCGTGCAGCAGACGGTCCAGTTGTGACACCAACTCGGCGGCGTCAGTGAGTGTGGCGGCAGCAACTGCTGCGTCGAGCAGCGCGATGATTTCGTCAGCCGCAGGGGTAGGCCGGTTGCTCGGCCGGGAAACAATCGCCACGATGCCACACATGACAGTCAGGTTACCGAGCCCGGCACCAGTCGCCCGGTCAGCTGACTACGGAGTGACCGGGGTGACGCCGCGCGAATCGGCAATCGGGTTGACCTGGACCCCGGCAGACACTGCGACGGCCACCATCGGCTGGTCACTGGTGACCAAGGTCGCGCCAAGCTCGTGAGCGAGCGCCACCGCCACACAGTCCGACAGCGACACAGCGCACCTTGTCCGGTGATAGTGCGCCGCCCGCAACGATGCTGCACGGCCAGCGGTTTCCCAGCTGAGAGGCCTCACGTTGAGGCCCGCATCCACCCACAGCTCGACCGTGTCGAGAACGTCTGCAGGGTCGGCAGCTGCCACACGCGCCACCAAGTCGACGACCTCCGCAAGGTTTGTGACGGAGACGCTTGCGTCACCAAGAGCGATGGCGTCGGCGAGAAGCCGTCCTGATGTCTCGCCGGCCGGTTCACCCAACAGCACTGCGGCGAGCGGGTACGCGTCGAACACCAACATGGCGGTTCTCCCTTTCGACATCATGGGCGCGCGATGCATCCCGCGCGTCAGCCGTGGTGGCCCCTTTGCTTGCAAATCGACCGAATGTCGCCGCAAGGACGTCGTCGGGTATCGGTTCGAGCGTCACGTGGTCACCGTGATCAACGAGCCGCACACGATTCACGTTCCAACGGCGACGAATCTCGGCAGGCAACGAAAGCTGACCAGCAGAGGTGATACGCATTGTAGACATACGCTCACAATATCAGCAGACCATGCCATTGAGGCTCCTTCAGTACCTTACCGTGTCACACCCTCGTGCTATGATGCGTACATGAGTTCGTTGACGGTTTCGAACCCACGGGTGGCAGCAATGTCACCAGCCGAGGCGGAAGAGTTCGTCCGCGACCTTGATCGCCAGCGGCGCACCATCGAGGCGCAGATCGCAACATTTGTGCATCAGGTCGCCCAGACCGGGCTGTTCGCGCACGACAAGCACCGCACACCCAAAGCGTGGGGTAAGGCTGCGTGCAACTGGTCCGGCGCCGAAGCCGCCCGGTTCGTGAGAGCGGGGTCGATGCTGTCGACCTTCGAGTCCGCGGCTGCGTTGGCCGCTGATGGTGAGCTCGGTGTCGCCCAGATGCACGCACTTGCCTCGCTGGTCGCCAACCCACGTGTGAAGGAACACTTGGCTGACGGTGAAGAACTGTTGGTGGGTCAGGCGGCGGAGCTGGATTACGACGACTACGCCAGTCTGCTCGCCAACTGGGAACGCGTCGCCGACGAAGACGGCGCGCACCGCGACACCGAACGAACCCACCGCGATCGCAGAGCGTCGGGCACCATCGTGGGTGACAGGTTCTTCCTCGACGCGGTCTGCGGGCTGGCACAGGGCCTACAGATGAAAGAGATCCTCGACGCATTCGCCACGTCCGAATGGGCAGCCGACTGGGACGCCGGAATCGCCGTGCACGGTGACGCGATGGCTGTGCATCTGATGGGGCGCACCGACCCGCAACGCCGAATGGACGCGTTGTTGGCGATCTTCTTGAAGGCGGCGGGTGGGAAAGACGAGGCAACCGGCAGCGGTTTCACGATCAATCTCACCGTTGGGCTCCCCGCCTTCGAGCATCACCTCGCGAAAGCAATGGGCGCTCACCCAGAACCGTTGGATCCGAACGACTCGCACAGTCGCTGCGAAACCAACGACGGCACCCCGGTCGATCCGTTCGACATGCTCACCGCCGCGACCATCGGCAACGTCCGTCGCGTCGTGCTCGATTCCGCCGGCGTCATCGTGGATATGGGTCGCAAACAACGACTGTTCAACGGGGCACTGCGCGACGCGGTGCGCATGCAATCCAAATGGTGCACCTGGGTCGGCTGCGACCGACCGGGCAAACACTGCGAAGCCGACCACCTACTGCCCTGGGCCAACGCCGGGCCCACCGACAGCCGCAACGGTGGCCCGATGTGCGGTCACCACAACAGGTGGAAGGCCACCGGCTACACCACCTGGCGCGACCCCAACGGCCACTGGCACCACTATCGCCCAGACGGCACCGAAATCGGCTGGCGGTCAGCTGCCACCAAAGCCGCGGAACGAATCTTCGCCATGCCCGCCGCCAGCTGACCACCTGCACTTGCAATCAAGTGCCAGAGCGGGCACTAGGGTCGGGGGCGTGCCGGATCCGGATGAGTGGATGAAGCCATTGTTCAACGATTCCGAAGCGGACGGCTAGCGGAACGTACTGGAGTGGCGTCTCACACAAGCGTGTTGATCGGACCCGCAACGGCCCACCGTCACAAATGCGATCGCACGAGCGGCCGCCACGTCGACTGGGGCCATCTGGCCTGTGCATTCGGACCCGCCACTTCAAGTGAGCACCGACGCAACATCGAGCGATCCAAGCGCCGGACTGTCGGCGCGACGCAAGTGTCGTCGGTTTCAAGTTCGACCTCGACATCGATGCCCCGCAACCCAAGGTTCATGGTCCATTTTCGACGTGTTCTCTAGCGGTCGATACGGTGCGCCCGTTCCGGAGTACCTGGGGGTAGAGATGAAGGCGATTCGCCTGGTGGTTGGGCTGACGCTTGGTCTTGCGTTGGCGGGTTGTGGTGGCTCGGGTGATGGCGCGGACGGGGATCCGGCGGCGGCCATGGTCATGCCCGTGGTGACAGGCCTACAGCTCGATGTGGCGCTGAGGGACATTGAGGTCGCCGGGTTCGCGGACGCTGTCGACATTGTCGGCGGTGGCACATTCGGCGTCGTCAACGAGTCGAACTGGACGGTGTGCGAGCAGTCGCCAGTCGCTGGCCGAGCACTCGCCAGTCCGCAACTGACCGTCGACCGCGAGTGCGACCGGGAGGTTGCCGAGACAACGATGGCGCCGACCGAGCCAGCAGCACCCGAACCGACTGCTGCGCCCGTTGAGACCGAGCCAGGCCCTGAGCCGACTGATCAGCCGGTGGCGATCACGAGCCCGCCCGCCCCGGTCGAGGAGATCTTGACCGTCGAGAACTCACCCGAGCTGGCGGCGATCTTGGCTGAGGGTGACTATTGCGCCGATTCGATCCACGCTTTCGCTACGACGTATCAGAGTCGAACCATCGAGTTCGACGGGCACATTGCGTTTGTCAGCCTCCACCCTGGCCGCCAAACGCGTTGGGACTTCTTGATCTCACCGGGCGAAGCGCCAGGCGTTGTCGGGCCAGCGTTCCAGTTCCGAGATGTGGGTCGCGCCGAATTGAACCTCACCGACGAGAGCATGCCCGGTCTGAACCAGGGCGACAACCTCCACATTGTTGCCCAGGTTGTGGAGTACAACTCGGCTTCGTGCCTGTTTTTCCTCGATCCGATCTCAACCGGGGTTCGTTGAAGATGCTCGGCAACATCCTCTGGTCCGTGTCGGCCGGAGAGGCGCGGCCAGCAAGCCAGAAGAGAGTGGCGCGGCGCGCCTAGAACCTGCAACTATCGACTGAGAACAAGCTCCTATCCAGCGATGTGATCACTTGTCGCCGACGCCCATTGGTGAGCTGCACCCGAAGTGCGGTTATGCCGCAGTGTCGAGCGCCTGGATGCGCATCATAGATAGCGGTCGAATGGCCGTCAGTGGGTAGGCCTACATGGCCACCGCTGGGCAGAATCCGATGTCCGCCAACAATCGCTGTACGTGCCTCGTTCGACACGTCGACGGCCGACAAGCGCAGGGATTGCATTGCCTGCGGCGGCGCCCAACTCGCCGACGTCGGTTCGCCGACCGGTGCTCTGCGTGTGTTCAAGCTCGACGAGAAGACAACTAGGTGCCGCAGGTGCCCCAGCATTGCGAAAACTGATAGCTATGTGTGGCGTCCTTGATTGTCGCTGAGGCCACATATGCCCCAGCGCTGCTGTTGTACGGGACAGCCGCCGTCACGGACCATTGGTTCGTGGTGTTCCATATGGTCTGACTTGCGATGACGCCGCCATTTGCAAAGTAGCTCGAAGCGGTAGCCCGTAACCAGTTGGCTGGCTGTCCCCATTGCCCGTTGCACGTTCCCCCGTAGTTGACCCACGCCTGAGGTTGGACGAAGAATGAGGATCCGTACGATCCAGTGCGTGTTTGTGGACACCAAAGATTGGTGCCGTTCGAATGCAGCCACGGTTGAGGGTCGTATAGCGTCGGCCGGTTATTGACGTCCAGGTAGACGGGGGCGATAGGCCACGAAGTCGCTAACGCTTGCGGAACGGGACTCACAACGAGAACGGCGATGCACGCCAGAATTGTTCTTCGCAACTTAGTCACAGGGAAATGCCTTTCCGTCGAAAAAGACCGGACCGTCTGCGGTAAGGCATCCGATGAGCATCGTGCCTTCCTGATTCCAGATGTTGGACCATGGATTCAGTCGCTTCCGGGCCTCGTCTCCGGGCAGGGTTTCCCACTCCGGATCCATCTTGAGGAAACCAACGACCACACCGGAGCTGGTCACCGCTGCAAGCCAGAGCGGCAGCTTTTCGGGGACAAGTCGTCCGTTCTCGTCATAAAAGTTGGGACCACCTGACTTCTGCATCTGGTCACCGATCTGTAGGCCGGTTGCCGAGACAGGGTCGCCTAGAGGAGCGTCAACCGTCTCTTGAACATCTACTGTCGCCGGATCCGCTGACTTCACGAGTAGCGGGTCGGCCGGCACCACTGATTCGTCGGCCATTCGTGTTTCGGCGTTCGAAGCTGCCTGCTGGACGACTTGCTGGGAACCGGCGTGCGAACCACATGCCGTGAGGAGCACCACGCCAAGTAAACATCGTCGTATCGGAGTCCCTTTCGCTGTCATACAACTGATAGTGAGCTGGCGAATTCACAAGCACAAGCAAACAGAGAGTGAACGTGTGACGATCTGCGGGGCAGCCCAACCACATGCCCACGTGTCATGCTGCCGATGGGGGCGGTTCAGCTGAACCGCTCGGTGAAGTGGCGTTGTAGCGTCACTTCGGGGTTCGACACGCTTTGCGATGTGAAGGTCGCTGCTGTGGTCGACATGAACGGTGGACTGTTGGGTGTCGAGTCGTTCCGCACGACCGCTGACGGGCACAAGATGTTGGCCTCGTGGATGGCAGAGTTCGAGGCGATCGAACGCGTCGGCGTCGAGGGCACCGGCACCTACGGGGCGAGCGTCGCCCGTCACCTGGCGCGCATGTCGGTGACAGCGATCGAGGTCGATCGACCGAACCGGCAGCAGCGACGCCAGCACGGCAGCCTAATCGGATCGACGCGATCGAAGTCGCACGTGACGCACTCTCGGGCCGCTGCGCCCACTCGAGCCCTGGGCCACCACCGATGCGATTGTGCGGCGTGCGGTCGCGTCGCCGACGAATCCGATACACCACTTGCAGTCAATCGCCAGAGCGGGCACTAGGCGCTCGATGTCGGGTAGCGGAACCAGTTGACGGCTTCTCGTGCGCTCGGTAGCTCTCAGAGCTACCAAGTGCACAAGTACGACGCACGCCCCCGCCGCCAGCTGCCGGTAGCGGACGTGCTCACCGGTGGCCGCTCCATAGCGGATCGCTAGGGGCGGTTCAGCTGAACCGATTGCGAGCGCCAAATCTGGGGATCTCCGTGTCGCCTCATTGGCGATCACAGAGCGAGGTGAATGCGGAGCGCCTCGTCGAGATCTGCTTGCAGGTCGGTGGTCAAGAGGCCAACTCGTGAACCAATATGTTCGACCGCGACGGAACGAACCTGTTCCGCTTGTGCCTTCGAATCGACGGCAAGTCCGGTGACGCTGGCGGGCAGCAGAACCTGAAAGGGGTAGACCCGATCGGTGTTGGACGTCACCGGGACTACCGTCACGCCGCCGCGGCCGATGCGTTCAGCGGTGTTGTTCGCGCCGTCGTTGCTCACGATGACTGCGGGTCGTTGCTTGTCAGCCTCGGCGCCGCGCACGGGCTCAAGGTCGACGAGCCTGATCTCACCCCGTTGCATCGGCTAGCCCGTCAGCGGTCGATGTGTCCCACATGGCGCTGTCGTCGCTGGTGGCCCACTCGGCCCACGCATCCTCGTACGCGGAGCCGAGTTCGGACGCTCGCAGCATCCGAACTGCCTTGTGTACGACCGCTGAACGCGAAGCAAATCCCTCCCGTTCGGCGTAGGTATCAAGGAACTCGACATCGTCATCGGGGAGGCTCACACTGACCTTCATACCGTCATACTACTAGTGGTCCTACCCAAGTAGCAAGGTTACAAGTAGCGCAGAGCTGCCAGTGAAGTTCGCGTGCCGCGTCAGCCGAAGCGGGTAACGACGGCCTTGACCAGTTCTTCGGCGACGGATTGGGCGATCGACTCGGTTGCCGCTTCTACCATCACGCGGATCAGCGGCTCGGTGCCGCTGGCTCGCACGAGAATGCGGCCGTCACCCTGCAGCGACTGCTCGGCCGCGGCAATCTCCGCCGCCATCTCGTCGGCCGCGTTGGGATGGCGCTCGGCAACCTTCACATTGAGCAGCACCTGCGGGTAGCTGGTCATCACGCCTCCAGCTAGCGATGCGAGCGAGTGGCCGCCATCGTGCACGTACTGCGCCAGCCGTAGGCCAGCCAACAGTCCATCACCGGTCGTGGCCAGCTCGCGGTAGATGATGTGACCGCTCTGCTCGCCCCCCACGCTGTGGCCGTGCGCATCGAGCGCCTCCAACACATAGCGGTCACCGACACCAGTGGTCAACACCTCGATGCCCGCGGCCGCCATCGCCTTGTGGAAGCCGAGGTTGCTCATGACTGTCACCACCACAGTGTCGCCGTGCAGCCGGCCCTCGTCGCGCAGCTGCAACGCAGCCAGCGCGATCAACCGGTCGCCGTCGACGGCATTGCCCAGTTCATCGATCGCTATCACACGATCGCCGTCGCCATCGAACGCGAGGCCCAGCGAGGCGCCCTTGGCAACGACCGCGGCCGCCAATGAATCAACATGTGTTGCACCACAGCGATCGTTGATGTTGCGACCATCTGGAGAATCGTGAATGACAGTCACGTCGGCGCCGAGCGCTCTGAAAGCTGCTGGGGCCGCCACGCTCATTGCGCCGTTGGCGCAATCGAGCACCACCTTCAACCCCGCCAACGTACTGCCGTTGATTGCCACCACGTGCGACACGTAGTCGTCGAGGCCATGGGAGTGCGCGGCCACCGCCGAATGCGGCGCTGGGCCGTCGGGCGCAAGGAGCGACTCGATTGCACGCTCGACGCTGTCGGACAGTTTCAGCCCACCGGGCGCGAAGAACTTCACCCCATTGTCCTGCCACGGGTTGTGCGAGGCCGTGATCATTGCGGCTGGGATTCCTCGTTGGGCCGACAGCCAGGCGAGCGCGGGCGTCGGCACGACGCCAACCGACGCAGGGCGCGCCCCGCCGGCTGCCAGCCCTGCCGCGACGGCAGCCTCGAGCCCTGGGCCCGATTCGCGAGTGTCGCGACCAATCAACCAATCGCCGCCCCCGAGTACCTGCGCCGCGGCGCGGGCCAAGGCGGCCACGTACTGCGTGGTGAGCACCGTGAACGCCTCGGCGCGCACCCCATCAGTTCCGAACTTGAGACTCATCGCGCCCACGTCATGGTCGAAAGAGCGTACCGAACCCAAAACGCACACACGCCCCCGACCGAAGCCGAGGGCGTGAATACAAGCTGCCGAAAATCAGCGCTTGGTGTACTGCTTGGCCTTACGGGCCTTGACGAGACCGTACTTCTTGCTTTCCTTGCGACGGGGGTCGCGAGTCAGCAGGCCGGCCTTCTTCAGCGCCGGGCGGGTCTCGGGGTCAAGCTCCACGAGTGCACGGGCGATGGCCATACGCAATGCGCCAGCCTGGCCGCTGATGCCACCGCCGTGCATGGTGGCGTCGATGTCGTAGGTCTCTTCGACGTCGATGACGCGCAGCGCCTCGGTGACGACCATCCGCTGCATGGCGGTGGTGAAGTAGTCGGCGAAGGGCTTGCCGTTGATGGTGTGAACACCGGTGCCGGGACGCAAACGAGCGCGTGCAACAGCTTCCTTACGACGACCGGTGGTCTGGGTGAGCGGCTTGGTGGCCATGTGTGTCGGTACCTTCCGGCGCTTCAGCGGGCCTTGGCCGCGGGGAGTTCGAATGCAACAGGGTTCTGTGCGGAGTGCGGGTGCGTGGGGCCGGCGTAGACCTTCAGCTTCTTGATCTGCTCGCGGCCCAGGGGGCCATGAGGCAGCATGCCACGGACGCTCTTACGCACGGCTTCGGCAGCGTCGCGCTCCATGAGGTGCTGGTACGTCTCGCTCTTGATACCGCCGGGGTAACCGGTGTGGCGATAGACGCCCTTCTTGGCGGCTTTGCCACTGGTGAGCACGACCTTGGAGGCATTGACAATGACGACGTGGTCGCCGGTGTCGATGTGGGGGGCAAACGTGGGCTTGTGCTTGCCACGCAGCAACCGAGCAGTCTCGGTGCACATACGGCCAAGCACGAGATCCTCTGCGTCGATCACATGCCATGCACGCGTGATCTCGCTGGCCTTCGGGCTGTAGGTAGTCATCACTTCGTCCTTCACACGACTTCACCACTGACGCCGTTTCGGCTGCCAGGGAACCGTGAAATGATACGGGCATTACGGGCAAAGCGGCAATCGCCGGCGCGAATGGCCGCGAATTCACGGTGCGTGCGACCGCGGCGGCTGCAGCGGGTAGCCAACCTCCCACAGCACCAGCCCGTGCGCCGGTGCCACCCGGCCAGCGAACTGGCGGTCGCGCTGGTGAAGGATGCTGCGCATCTCCCCCGCGTGCAGCGTGCCCATGCCCACTTCCACCAGCGTTCCCACGATCGAGCGCACCATCTGGTGGCAGAAGGCGTTGGCCGAGATTTCGAACCGCAGCAGGCCCGGCACGTCGCCGCGGACCTCGCTCCATTGCGCCGTGAACACCTTTCGACGCAGCGACCGTTCATGATCGCCCAGTTCCAGCTTGGGCCGGCGACAAAATGTGGAGAAATCGTGCTCGCCGATCAGCGGGTCGCACGCAAGGTTCATCGCCCACAGCTGCAACGGCTGCATCACATGCCATGCCGTACGTACGGCAAATGGGTTCAACGAAGTCGAGTTCAACACGTGGTAGCGATACAGGCGAGACATCGCGCTGTACCGGGCATGGAACGCGGGGTCATCAGTCCATTGGAAGTCGCGCACCGCAATGTGCGGGCGACACATACTGTTGACTCGTCGTTGCAGTGTGGCGAGGTCGAAACCATCGGGGATATCGCAGCTCACGACCTGACCCCACCCATGAACACCAGCATCGGTGCGGCCCGCCCCGACCAGGTGCGCAGGGCCACGCACCACCAGCTCGACGGCTCTACGCAGTTCGCCCAGCACGGTCCGCTCACCGGGTTGTTCGGCGAAGCCGGACAGTTCGGTGCCGTCGTAGGCAACGGTGAACCGTGCTCGCCGAGTCATGACGTCCCCGCAACCCACGCAAGTGGTGCAAGCGCTTCGGGTGCAGGGCCAGCTGCGGTCGCCAACAGCGAGGCCGCCAGCTGGTCCCACGCGACTGCGTACTCGATGGCCGACGCGCCGTTCAGCAGCAGAACGAACTCGATCTCGTCGGGCGCGGTGACGAAGTAGCCGCTCAGCGACTTGACCTCGTTGGGGTTGTGCAGCGTGCCGGTCTTACCCTGCAGCACACCAACCAGGCCCTCCTGCACGAACGAGTCAGCCAAGGTCGAACCGTCCTGCCCCGCAACCGCCAAGCCTGCGCCAACGCCATCGGTCGCGCCGCCCCGTCGAAGCACGCCCGACAGCGTGGCGCACGTCAGCTGGTTGTCGTGACTGAGCCCAGAGCCATCGGTGAAGACCACACCATTGGACGGTACGCCCCAGGCCACCAGCCGGTCCAGCATCGCCCGCAGGCCCGCCATGCGGCTGCCACTCTGGGCCACAGCGACACCGATCTCCTTCACCATCATCTCGGCGGTGAGGTTGTCGCTGGTGGCCAGCAGTTCGTTGAGAATGTCCGTCAGCGGCGCTGACTGCACGCTGGCCAACACGCCCACACCCGCAGGTGCAGTACCCACGTCAGATCCGCCAACGGCGATTCCGCGATCGTCGAGCAACCCAGCAAAAGTCTGCGCTGCCTTGGCGGCGGGCTGATCGCTCTGCGAATCGTTGGTGGAGCGCGAGTCATTGACGACCAGCGCCCCGACGGCTCCGCCGTCGAACGACACCCTGACGTCGTTGGCCCAGCCCGGCGGGTAGCGCTCGTCGTCATATCGGGTGCCATCACCCAGCACCTGACCCGTGATCTGGGTGACCCCGGCGGCCACCAACGCATCAGCCAGTCCTTCGACGCTGGTGCTGTGAAAAGGTGGGCGCTTGCGACTACTGCTCGGTTGCGTGTACCACTGCTCGCTCAGCACCGGGTCGCCTCCGCCCACCAGGTACACATCGCCTGCAATCACCCCGTCGACCGGGGCTGGGCCGACGACCGTTGTAGAGAACGTGAAGCCGGGGCCGAGAACATCGAGCGCAACTGCGGCCGTGATGATCTTCAGATTGCTCGCTGGGATGACCGACACATCACTGTTGCGCACAACCAGTTCGGTGCCATCCATACCCAGCGAAAGGCACGACGAGCCGTCGACGGACTCGGCGAGGGGCGCCGCCGCGGCAACCAGAAGGTCTGCTCGCCGGTCCGTTGCCAGCACCACGGGCGATCGGCGCACCGAGAGCAGCGGTGTGGAGAGCGCCGCAGGCTGCTGCACCCGCACCGTCACCGGCGGTGCCGCAACCTTCGCCGGGTTGGCTTTGCCGTCGGCAAACAGCGCGAACGCACCGAGGGCGACCGCCGGCAAGAGTGCAGCGAGGGAGAGCGCCAGCACAGGTCGTTGCGAGCGGCTGGCCATAGGCCGTCACGATAGAGGGCCGGTTGCGCAACGAAAGGTCAGGGAGGGTCGCGCCGAGGCTATTGAGTCGCCGGCACCGGTGGAGTTGCCAGCTCGTCGGCGCTCTCCGCGACCGTCAGGATTCGTGAAAGCGCGCTCTGCGTGTCCGGCGAGTCGTACTCTGCGAATCGCGTTGCGAACTCGGCTCGCGCCAGGTGGCACTGCTGGAGCAGTTGCTCAGCCAGTACTTCCACAGCCGCCAGCGTCTCGGTGCTCAGCGACCGCGCATCGGGCTGTGTCACGAGCGCTACCAACAGCACAGCGTGCACCTCGGCATCCTGGTGCGTGCCCAAGTTGTCCTGCAGCACCTTGAGGCGTCGAACGAACTTCTTGCTGGCCTTCGCCGGCAGCACACCCGCGAAGCACTCGAACAAGTACCGAAGCCGCTTCGCATCCCTGCGCAGGTCGTGCAACTGGGTCGACGGCGAAGCGTCGGTGATCAGGCGCCCGTTCTCCAGCAGCGTGCTATGGGCACGTTCGATGCACTCCTTGATGAAGGGTGCGAGTTCGCGTTCGCTGTCGGCGCTACGCGTCAGCGAGCGACGCGGCACCGGCTTACGCAGCCACCGGTTCCAGTCACGTGCGAATGATTGCATCGGCGTCGACGCGAGGCCCTCGGCCAACGCGGCATACGCCGCGTCGCGATGCTGTTCGAGCAACTGTTCGACGGGCTGCAAGGCACTCGCCGTCTCGGGCTGCAGCAACGCGAGGTAGCCGTCCCACTCGGCGAGATACACATCCAGGTCGCGCGCCGGCCCTGTGAAGGTGCCCAGCCGCCCGAGCCCAGCCTTCGCAGTAGCGAGAACCTCTCGCGGCAACACCGTTGCACCCTCGTTGAGCACCGACCGGCTTCGTCTGGTGGCAACGCGCAGCCCGTGAACAAACGCGGGGTCTCGAGATTCGGCCGCACCTGCCCAATGGCCCCCGACACCCACAAACAGTTGGGCCAACACAGCCCGAAAACCGTCAATCGCCGGAGTTGACTCCGTCAGCTCCACCTGCGCAGCGGCCGGCGCGCCATCAGGCTGGAGGCCGGCCTTGGCAAGCACCATTTCCACTACGTCGCCGTTGAGCGCCTTGTATCCGAGGCCATCGCAGACGGCCTCTACTCGACGCCGATACTTTCCGCGACCTGCAACTCGATGCACCGTCACCGTTGATGCCAGTGGCCGACGCCGACCAGCGAGTTGAAAGCCAGCATCCACCGTCACCAACGACAGCAGTTCGCCAGACGAGCGACGCCAGCTGGCCGCCGTGCGGCGAGCGCTGACTGTGGCCTGGGCCAGCAGCAACCGATCTGCGCACACCGCAGTCACCTCGTCGCGCAGTGCACCCTCCGGGAGCCCACTCGCCCGTACCGGCAGCGCGTCCATCGTCCCGTAGGTCTGGGCAAGCTCCTCGCCCGGCTCACGAGCCGACAACGACGACAGCGAGATGGTCACCGCCCCATCGCTGGCGGCCACCAGCCGTAGACCATTTCGGTACAGCCGACCGTCGATCGTGTCGAGCACCCTGCACGTCAGGCGCGACGCGCGACCGGTCTCGAAACCCAACTCGCGCAGCGCCGCCAACAGCGTCGCCGTGCTGGCTGCATCAGACACGAACGTGGTCGGAGAACGGCGCATCGTTCTTCAAGGTACCGGTGAGGTCCTGGGAAAACGACAACGGGCGCCACCCGGAGGCGACGCCCGTTGGTACTGCAGACAGTGCGACTAGACGAGTTCGATGCGAGCCATCTGTGCGTTGTCGCCGTGACGCGGGCCCAGCTTGAGGATGCGCAGGTAACCACCATTGCGCTCCGTGTAGCGGGTGGCGACATCGTTGACCAGCTTGTGGGTAATTTCCTTGTCGCCCAGGTAGCCCTGGATCTGG
This sequence comes from Acidimicrobiales bacterium, assembly GCA_038328705.1. GTDB lineage: Bacteria > Actinomycetota > Acidimicrobiia > Acidimicrobiales > Ilumatobacteraceae > UBA668. The sequence continues at coordinate 29,817 of JBBQMG010000027.1, forward strand.
CGAATGCGGTGAACCCGCATCGGGCCGTCGTCCTGAGCCTTCTTGGCCTTGGTGATCAGCTTCTCGGCGATGGGGCGCAGTGCCTTGGCCTTGGCCTCGGTCGTGACGATTGCCTCGGCGGCGATCAGCGACGCGGTCAAGTTGGCCATCATCAGTCGTTGGTGCTGCGAGCTGCCGCCGAAGTTGCGGGCTCTGCGTGGTGTTGCGGGCATGGGGTTCTCCTCTTACGGCTTCGTGTGCTCAGCCGCGCAGCGTCAAGCCGCGCTCGTCGAGCTTCTGCTTCACTTCGTCGAGGCTCTTCTGCCCGAAATTGGTGATGTTCAGCAGGTCGTCTTCGTTCTTCGTGAGCAGTTCGCCCACCGTGTTGATCTGAGCGCGCTTGAGACAGTTACGCGGGCGCTCCGACAGGTCGAGGTCTTCGATCGGAAGGTCGAGGTCGGGGGACGTGCTGGCGGTGCTGGCGACTTCGCCCAGCTCCAGGCCCTGCGGCTCGTCACTGAGGTTGGCGATCAGGTCCACGAGCGAACGCAGCGTGGCTCCGGCGGAGGCGAGCGCCTCACGGGGCGAGATGCTGCCGTCGGTCTCGATGTCGATGACCAGGCGCTCGTAATTCGTGCTCTGCTCGACGCGAGTGGGCTCGATCTCGAACATCACCCGACGCACCGGTGAGAAGATGGCATCGATCGGCACGACGCCGATGGTGCGGGTCTGCGAATCGCGGTCGCTCGAGAGGTAGCCGCGGCCGAGGCCAACGGTGAGATCAACAGCAAGGCGGGCCTTGCTGTTGAGCGTGGCAACGACCAGATCCTTGTTGAGGATCTCGATGTCACTGGGGCACTTGATGTCGCCGGCAGTGATGACACCAGGGCCACGTGCGTCGAGACGAAGCGTGACTTCCTCATCGGACGTCGAGGTGACCACGATGTCCTTGATGTTGAGGATGATGTCGGTGACGTCCTCGCTCACACCGGCAATGGTGTCGAACTCGTGCAACGAGTCGTCAAAACGTACCGCGGTGATGGCTGCACCAGGGATACTGGAAAGCAGGCATCGACGCAGTGAGTTGCCGATGGTGTGACCGAAGCCGGGTTCGAGTGGCCCGACGGCAAAACGCTGCCGTGCGGGGTGGTCGTCGCCGATTGCTTCGACGGTGGGGCGCTGAATGACGAGCATGACAATTGCCTCTGGTGCGGGGAAGGTGGCCGGAATTACTTGGAGTACAGCTCGACGATGAGCGACTCGCGGACGGGAACATCGATGTGCTCACGCTGGGGCAGGTCGCGAACCGTGACTTGCTTGCCACCGTCGCCAACCTCGAGCCAGCCGACCACATTGCGGTCGAGCACGTCGAGGTTGTGCTGCACGATGATCATTTCGCGGGCCTTGGGCGACAACGTCAGGACATCGCCCTTCTTCACGCGGTAGCTGCGGATGTCGAGACGCTTGCCGTTGACCTGGATCAGGCCATGGCTGACGAACTGACCAGCCTGCGGGCGAGTGCTTGCCCAGCCGGCGCGATACACGACGTTGTCGAGGCGCTGCTCGAGCAGGCGCAACAGGTTCTCACCCGTCGGGCCCGCAAGGCGCACTGCCTCTTCGTACGTGTTACGAAACTGACGCTCGAGGACGCAATAGATGTACTTCGCCTTCTGCTTTTCCTGCAGCTGGGCGAGATACTCGCTGGGGTTACCGCGACGACGAGTGCGACCGTGCGCACCCGGGGGGAACGGACGACGCTCAAGAGCCTTGCGGCCCTTCTCGTTTTCGTAGATGTTGATGCCCAGGCGACGCGAGATGCGCACCTTGGGGCCGGTGTAACGAGCCATGTGATCAGGTCCTGCGGCGCTTCGGCTGACGGCAGCCGTTGTGGGGTACGGGGGT
>JBBQMG010000028.1:0-31624 GCA_038328705.1 Acidimicrobiales bacterium
GACCCCGCCGGCTCCTGTCACGACACCTCCTGTCACGACACCTCCTGCCACGACACCCGCGACCGCGCCCGCGACGACGACACCTCCTGTCACGACACCTCCCGCCACGACACCTCCCGCCACGACACCTCCCGCCACGACACCCACCACCACACCAGCGACCACGCCTGTGACGACGCTGCCACCGGTAACGGCGTCGTTCACGATCAGCGCGGTGCAGCGGTCGGCGGCCGTGGTCAACGGCCAGTTCCGGCTGCAGATCACCGTGACCAACACTGGCGCTTCTGCTGTCAACGGTATGCAGCTCGATGTTCCGCTCCCGACCGGCGCTTCGTTCCTCCGGGCGCAAGCTGCGGGTGCCCCTCTGGTCACGCTGGTCAGCGCGTTTGCCCCGGGCTGGAGTTGCGTTGGCAACGTGTCGTGCACCGCGCCCGAGCTACTGCCCGGCCAGTCGTCGGTCGTCGAGCTCACCTTGGCAGTGTCGTCGTCGGCACCCGCCAGCATCACTCTGACGCCCGGCATTTCTGCGCCGGCGGGAGCCACGGTCATCAGTTCGCCCATCACGGTGTCGGTGGCGGCCATCGCTGATCTTCTCGTTGCTGAAACCGAGCGGGGAGCCCTGCGGATCATCGGTAACACCGTGGTCACGTGCAGCGACCGCAGCCCCAACTGTGCTGATGCTCGCGCCGGCAATGCGACCGGCTCGAACCTCGACCACTACTCCTATGCGATGCAGTACGTCAACACGGCCGGCGGCAAGTTCAACTCATCATCGGCTCTGCTGACTCTCTCCGGCACCAGCTCGAAGGCATACCTGGTATGGGCCGGCGACCTCGACCAGGGGGGCCCGGCTCCAAGCCCGAAGGAGTTCGACAAGGTCACCTTCACCACCCCATCGGGCACCGCCACAGTCACTGCGGATGTCTGGCGGAACTTCGACTCTGCCGTCGCCGTGAACTCTGGCATGTACGCGGCGTACGCCGACGTGACATCGCTGGTCACCGCGAGTGGCAACTACTCGGTGGCGAACCTTCAGACAGCGCTCGGCGTCGGTAGTTTCGGAGGCTGGTCATTGATCGTCATCGACCACGATGCGTCACTGCCGGAGCGCTTCATCACCGTGACGGCGCCGCTTGCGGTCATCACGAGCGAGTCCAAGACGTGGCTGTCGTTCAACGTGGCCGTGCCGCAACCGATGGTGAATGCGACCGGGGCGCTGGTTGCCGTCGGGTTCGAGGGTGACCGTGGCCTGCCGGCCGATCGGGTCTCGCTGTCGGGCTTCGTGGTGAGCAACCCGTTTCAGAGCAAGATTCTGGGCAAACGCGAACCGGCCTTCGAGAACTCGCTGGGAACCGACGTTGTCGACGTGGTGACCAGTGGAATGAATGGCTCCCAGCTCACGTTCAGTGCTACTTCCACCGACGACAGGGTCATCATCCCGCTGGTCGCCGTCGCACTCGATCTGTGAACCGCCTATGGTCAGGGCGTGAGCGACGCTACGCCCCAGGACTTCACACGCGACCTTGCCCGCTGGAGCGATGCTCTCGCTGGTATCGCCCGCACCGGTCTCGGCTTCACCCAGAACCTGTACGAGCGCGAGCGGTTCGAGGAGGTGCTGCACGTTGCAGCCGACATCAAGGCGGCCGCCGACGAGGCACTGGAAGTGCGACGCGAGACCGACCATTTCGTTCAGGAATGGATGGAGAACGTCGGCGAGGGAGTTCCGGGCTATGTCACGCCGAAGGTGGCAATCGGAGCGGTGGTCGGTAACGACGCCGGCGAGATTCTTCTGGTCCAGCGGGGTGATAGTGGCGTGTGGCTGTACCCGACGGGTTGGGCCGACAACGGCTATTCGCCCAGCGAAGTCGTGGTCAAGGAGGTGCTGGAGGAGACCGGTATCGAGTGCGAGCCGGTGCAGCTGCTGAGCGTGATCGACGGACAGCGAATGGGCTTCACTCGCTTCGCAATGTACCTGCTGCTCTTTCACTGTCGAGCGACAGGTGGCAGTCTGGCGGCGCACCCGTTGGAGACCGCCGACCTCGGCTGGTTCCGACGCGATCAGTTGCCGCACCCAACTGTGGGGGCAGAGTGGTGGGGGCCGATGGCGTTTGCCGCGATCGACGGCAGTCGACAGGCCGCCACGTTCGAGGCCCCGCGCCGCCCTGTGTGGCGCGGGCCGAGCAACTGACGGGCGTTACTTCTCGCCCTGCTGATCGTTGCCCTCTTGATCCCGGAGGAAGCGCTCGAGATCGGCCATGAAGGCCTCGCTGTTCACTTCCACATCAACATCAGCGTCTAGGTCAGCCTCCAGCTCGCCGCCGACGGTGTCGTCCTCATCGTCGTCATCGTCGTCCTCATCGAAATCGGTGTCGTCCAGCTGTCCGCTGTCCGAGAGCGACTCCAGCCGTTCCACGTAGCCCACGAGATCCGAGTCGTTGGCGACGAAGGCGGTGACGCGAGCGTCGTAGGCAACCGCCTCTGGTTGCAACCGCGCCGTGGGGGCCGGAGTGCCGATCATCTCGCACGCGCGCTCGACGAGCGCCAGCGAGGCCTTTGGTGACGGGACCTGCGCGGCGTATGCCGGCACGGCCGCCCACAACGAGGCGCATGACATGTCGGAACGGGTGCACGCATCCTGCACGACGCCGACGATGCCGGTGGGTCCCTCGTAGCGGCTGCGCTGCAGATCGAAACGGTCGATCACGTCTTGCTCGGTTGCCGTACCGATCAGCTGCACGGGCCGGCTGTGCGGCACGTCGGCCAACAGCGCACCCAGCGTGAGCACCATCGAGACGTCGAAGTGCTGAGCAATCCCGATCAGCTGCTGCGTGAAGAGCCGCCAGCGCAATGCAGGCTCGGGGCCCAAAATCAGAATCACATCGCCGCCGGGAGTGCTGGCGCTCCATGCGCCGACCGTCGGCCAGACGATGGTTCGACGTTGCTCAGCAGTGAGGCGAACGTGTGGGCGAACAGTGGCGAAGTCGGTGAACTCCTCCGGGTCGATCTCGGCGAGCGGCTGCGCCTGCCATGCTTCGACGAGGTGTCGAACGCTGTTGCTGGCCGCATCGGCCGCATCGTTCCAGCCTGTAAATGCCGCAATCACGATCGGGCGCTGTAGCGAAGGGTGCGCCAGCCAGCGGACGTGCTCCATGACCTGCAACGCTATCGGTATGTCCGAGTCTGTGAGCGTGACCCCAGAACCGTGGGCGCGTGAGGCTGCTGCCATTGCTCGCACCGATGTGCCGGTCACCCGCGCTGAAATGGTGGCCGCACTGCAAACCGCTGGTGTCCAGCCCGGTGGCGTGGTGATGGTGCACTCGTCCCTGTCTCGGTTGGGTTGGGTTGTCGGCGGTGCGCACGCGGCCGTGTTGGCGCTTACCGAGGCGGCCGGGCCGGGGGGCACGATGGTGATGCCCTCGATGTCGGCGAACCTCAGCGAGCCTTCACGATGGGAGGCGCCGCCGGTGCCGGAGTCGTGGTGGCAAACGGTCCGCGACGAAATGCCTGCCTACGACGTGGAGCTGACGCCATTGGTGGGGATGGGCGCGGTCGCCGAATGCTTCCGCCATCTGCCAGGCACAATTCGCAGTGAACACCCTGCCGTGTCGTTGATGGCGAATGGCCCGCTTGCACAGGAGGTTCTGCACCCTCACAACATGACGGTCGCGTTCGGCGAGGGCTCGCCCCTCAGTCGCCTGTACGAACTGGACGCGCGAATTGTGCTCGTCGGAGTGGGGCATTCCAACAACACGTCGCTGCACCTGGCCGAGTCGCGCACCCGCTGGGCGCGCGAACACACCATCATGTTCGGCGTGCCGGTCACGGTCGACGGCGAACGTCGATGGGTGACCTACGACGACGTGGACTACGACAACCATGACTTCGAAGCGGCCGGTGCCGCGTTCGCGGCGGCGACGGGTGGCGAAGTCAGGGTGCCGTTAGGTGCCGGCCAGCTGATCGCCTGCAACGTGCGTGCGATTGTCGACTTCGCGACCGAATGGCTGGACTACAGCCGTGGCACCACGGTGTAAGCTTCGCCGCCGCCGGAGGCGATGACGTCGTCGAGCCAGTTGCCTTCGTAGACATCGCTCGGGCCCTGCACCAGGTCGTTGTCCTCGGCGCCTTCTGCGGTGGTGACCAGCGTCCAGGCTTGGCGCTTGTACGTCCAGTTGGCTGGGTACAGGCGATGTGCTTCCCGCCACCACGCAACGGCGGCATCGGGGCCGACAATGCGTCGCAGGTATTCGCCAAGCTCGAAGCATGCGGCGGCGCGTGCTTCGTCGTCGCCTCGCGGTTGCGAACGGGTGACCACCTCGTCAGCCGAGAGCACGTAGGGCGAGTCGGCCCCGTTCGTCGCCCAGTCGACAATTGCCACGCGGTAGCCGTCGGCGATGTCGGGGATCTTCTTCACCTCGGTGAGCATGCGCGTGAGTCGCTCGGGCAAGCCCTCGGGGATGTCCATGTCGCGCAGCGGGCTGGTCTCGATGGACGCACCCTCGGCGGGGCGCACAATGGTGCCGTTCTCGTCGATCCAGACGGCCATCGGGATGTTGCTGAAACCGAACAGCTCGTCGGTGATGTGTTGTGTGTCGATCAGGCTCGGGTGAGCAAGCGATGCATCGGCCGGGCGAGCGGCCTCGATCCACTTGGTGGTGTGCGACGGCTCGACATCGAGGGCGACGGTGACGACCGTCAGCCCGAGTGCTGCGAGTTCAGTGTGGAGTGCCTGCCACCCGGGCAGGCTGGTGCGGCAGCCTCAATAACTGGACCAGGCGACCAGCAGCACCTTTCGGCCGTGCAGTGCTGAAAGACGGAACGGTTGCCCGTCGTGGGTGACCAGCGCCGGGTCGGCGGCGGTCGCAGTGGTCAGTGACTTGCCGCCAAGAGTGGGTGGGCCCAGCGCCCAGACGCTGTGCTCCTCGTCGTGCACCAGCGGCATGCCCAGACGTTGCGCAGCAATCTCGATGTCAACGGTGCCGTTGGTGCGAAGGCTGCCGGCGGCAGGTACGCAGACCTCGCCCTGACAGAGGCCCTCAGCTCTCGGATGCCAACCGGTGTGGTCAGCAAACTGGTCGGTGCCGACGTTGTCGAGGGTGTGCAGGATCATGTGCGGACCGTATCAGCGGCCGACCATTTCGCTTGCCAGGTCGGCAAGATCGTGGGGGCCCGAGGAGGGGTAGCCGTGGCCGGCCCGGATGTCCTCGCCCCAGGGCAGCAGGATGTCGATCAGCTCCTGGAGGCTGCTGCCCAAGGTGCGCGCGATACCAGCCATCTGCAGGTCGGTGTTGGTCTCGATGTCGTCGCGCAGCTGACGCCCGGCGGCAGTGAAGCCGATTTCGTCGACGAGGCCGCGTGACCGAAGACGCTGGTGCGCTGCCTCGAACTGCTCGTCGCTCCAGGCGCGGGTGCGGCTGTAGCTGCGCATCGGCAAACCCCAGTACAACTCGCTGAGCAAGCCGATCTCGGTGGCATCGATCCCTGCACTGATCCAGGCTGCGGTGTGGCTGTCGCCGCGGTACTCGCGCAGTTGGTCGCCCAATCGCCACACGACACCGAGGTCGGTTTCGGGCATCGCCAGCGAGCGCACCCCTGCATAGAGCGGACGACCTTCGGGTCGCAACGGCTCGACGGCGCGGGTGAGAATTGCCCGCGCTCGTTCGACACCGGCGGGTGCCGCACCGAGCAGTCGTTCCAGCTGTGCAATTGCCCCGTCGTCGCGTGCCTGGCAGATGGTGGCGGCGTCGGTGAGCGTCCAGCCGTGACGAACCGACGGGATGACCGCGGCCGGGTTGAACACTGCGAACGCGGCAGCGACCACTTCGCCGGGAACCTGGCCCATGACCGAACCGCGACTGGTGAAGTACGCGGGCCCGTCTGGCAGCGCGATGCCTGCAGCCTGGTTGGCACTGGGAGCGAAACCGAGCGCGGCGTAGCCGGCATGGCATTCGGGGGAGAAGTAGACCTGGCCGACGACTGGTTCGAGGGCGGCTGCGAGAGCGCGGGCGGGTTCCATGAAGTCGCACGATACGCGGCGGCGCACCGCAAATCGCAGCGGAGGAAGCTCTAGCGTGCAGTGCCGTGAGTGTGACGATCGAGACTGCCAACGAAGCGAGCGACGAATTGGTACAGGCCTTCGCTGACCTGATTCCTCAGTTGTCGCAGAGCTCTCCGCCCCCCGATGCTGCCCAGATTGCACTCTTGGTCGCAGATCCGGGCTCGGTGGTTTTCGTTGCACGTCTCGAGGGAACGATCGTGGGCACCCTGACGCTGGTGCTCTACCTCATCCCCACCGGTTTGAAGGCGTGGATCGAAGATGTCGTCGTCGATGGGTCTGCTCGCGGTCACGGGGTTGGCGATGCGCTCAACCGAGCAGCGCTCAGCGAGGCGCGTGCTCGTGGCGCGAAGGCAGTCAGCCTGACCAGCCGACCGTCACGCGAGGCGGCGAATCGGTTGTACCAGCGGATCGGTTTCACGCCACGCGAAACCAACGTGTACCGCTACGACTTCTAGTCCAGCGGTTTGGGGTGCGCGAGAAGGAAGTCGATGACTTCGTCGCTGAATGAACTCGACAGCTTGGTTACATGCTCGCCGCCCACAACTGTCCACAGTTCGACGGCTCCGCCCGGCGCGCAGGCGTCGTAGCGAAGCACGCTGGTCTCCTTGCCGGCCAGCGTGCGGTTCAGGTCGAGCACGGTTTCGGTGACCGTGGGTGGGTCGTTGCACTCGTTGTGGCTGGCCCATTGAGCCACTGTCTGTTGGGCACTGGGGTGCGCCACACCTTCAAACCTGCCGCCGCCGTAGGCAATGGTTTCGTCCTCGGTGCCATGAATTTCGACCACGCTCACCGGCTCCGCTGGCGCGCATCGCGTGGGGTCCAGGAATGTCGCCGCGCTGATACTGACAATCGCGGCAATGACCTCCGCATGTTCGCACGCCATTCGGTACGACATGAAGCCGCCGTTCGAGTATCCAATGAGGAAGACCCGTTGTGTGTCGACGACGTAGTCGGCCCGCACCCGCTCGATCACGGCGGCGAGGTAGGACGAGTCGTCCACCGCTGCGTCAAAGCCGCAACAGGCATCGGTGGCGTTCCAGAACGGCAACCCATCCGCATTTCGGGTGCCGTCCGGGCTCACCATCAGGAACCCTCGCCCGTCGGCAAGGTCCCGAAAGTGGAAGAAGTCGTCCTGCATCGCCCCGGTGATGCCGAAACCGTGCAGCAGTACGACCAACGGCATCGGCGTCGTGCCGTCGTAGGTGGCGGGGACGACCACGTCGAAGGGACGATCGGCAACGAGGTCAGGCGTGGCTTCGGGAGTCGACACGGAGAGCGACGTCGACACGACGGCCGCCGGCTCGGTTGCGCGGGTGAGCGCCTCCGGCTCGTCGGAACAGGCGCCCATCGAGAGCGCACAGATCATCAGAGCGGTCGCGGCTCGTTGCACCGTCTACGGCTTCGGGTGGGCGAACAGGAAGTCGATGATGTCTGCACCGAAGGCGGGTGAGAGCGGCGGGATGTGCTGTGCTTCGGGGATCACCCACAGCTCGACCGCTCCGCTGACCGGGCAGCCGGTGTACTCGGTTGCGGTGGACTCATCGCCGGGAATGCTGGCGTCGAGATCGAACGGGGTGGGTAGTTCAGCAGCGGGTCCCGTGCACCCGTTGTTGTCGCTCCAATCGGCCACCGTTTGGCGCGCTCCAGGGTGATCGTTACCCAGCAGCGTGCCGCCTTCGAAGCCGATCGTTCCGTCGGCAGTGCCGTGAATCTGCAGCACACTGACCGGCTCGGACGGGTTGCACTTCGTGTTGTCCTCCCACGTTGCACCGGCCAGGCTGACGATGGCGGCAACCATGTCGGCGCGGTCGCATGCCATCCGGTACGACATGAAGCCGCCATTGGAGTGGCCGACGAAGAAGATGCGCTTCGGATCGACGCTGTAGTTGCTCTGCACGTCGTTGACCAGCGCGGTGAGGTACGCCACATCGTCGACAGTGGAGCCGAACCCACAGCAGGCGTCGGTCGCATTCCAGAACTGCTTGTCGATCGGGTTGATGGTGCCGTCGGGGTGCACGTACAGAAAGCCACGGCTTTCGGCCAACGGCTGCAGCCCGAAGTACAGATTCTGGATGATGCCGCTGGCCCCGAACCCGTGCAACAAGATCACCAATGGCATCGCCGTGCCGGCGTCGTAGCTGCTGGGAACGAACACGTCAAATGGTCGGCCGGCGAGCGGGTCTGCCCCGGCGACGGTGGTGGTCGCTGGCACGGGCACTGCTGTAGTCGTGGCGTCAGCGCTGGTGTCCGGCGGCGCTGTGTCGGGGGCGACTGTCTCGACTGTGTCGACCGGGACGGGCTCTGTGGCGGTGCTGGCCGTCTCCCCGGAGCTGCACGAGACGATGACAGCAGCAGCAAACAACAGACCAACGAGACGTCGCATCTGGGCACTGTAGGGCAGCCTGCCGTGGAGTAGACGGTCGGCAGGTTGTGCCGTTTGTCTCCGTTGATCTGTCTCCGCAAATGGAACGGCCCCGCCCCCTGACGGGAGCAGGGGACGGGGCCGAAACTGTTGTGATGAACCGTGCGGGTGGCCGCAGGTTCGACGTGAGGACTAGGCGACCACGGTGCGACGGCGACGGCTGAGAGCCAACGCCCCCATGCCACCGACGAGCAACGCAGCTGCACCAAGGGCGACGCCTTCAGATGCCGCGCCGGTTGCCGGCATCTGACCGGCGGGTGCCGACGGAGGCAGCAGGACCGCATCGATGGCGTGGATGATGCCGTTGCATGCCTGGATGTCGGTGGCGATGACCTTGACGGTGTCGTTCAGGATCACAGAGCCGTCGACGACCTTGATCTTGATCTTCGCCCCGTTGAGGGTCGTGGCCTCTGAAAGACCGACGACGGCTGCGGCGTTCACCTCGCCGGCGACGACATGGTAGGTCAGCACGCTGGTGAGCAGCTGCTTCTGGGCGAGCAACTGCTCAGCCGTCATGCCCAGTGCCGTGAGTGCTGCAGCGAAGGCGTCGTTGGTGGGTGCGAACACGGTCGTCTTTGCGTCGGTGCACGAGTCGAACGGGCCGACCAGATCAGCGGCGCCGAGTGCTGCGACGAGCGTCGAGAACTGCGGGTCGGCCGAAGCGATTTCAGCGATGGTTTTGGTGGGGTCACCGGCACTTGGTGCGGCGCTTGCTGACGCGGCAATGGGCAGCACGCTGGCGGCGGCAGCGGCAACGAGCAGAACGAGCTTCTTCATGGTTTCTCCCTGTGGTCAGGCCGGCGAATGCCAGCGTGTTGTGGGAGCTTCGGAGCCGGATGGCTCTTGGATGGGTATTAGTACTAAGAATTTCCGGAGTCGCCGGCGACGTCGATGTCCATGTGCGGCGCCAGGTCCTCCGCGGCCTGGCGTACCTGCCAATCGCGGTCGATCAGGGCGGCAGCGAGCGCAGCATCTACCTTCGGACCGCTGAACGGCGCCAGTGCCAGCACGGCTCGTCGGCGAATGTTGGGCTTGTCCGCACAGGCGTGCAGAATCACCGTCAGCCCGCGCTCGTCGCCGATTGCCCCGAGTGCTGCGACGGCGGCTTCGCGGACAAGTGGGTCACCGGACCCGGTGCCCAAAGCACACAACTGCACGAACACATCGTCCTCTACGTCCTCTTGTTCACCAGCCGCCCACGCGGCTGCTTCGATGACCGTTGGATCCGGGTCGCGAAGCATGCCCACAACTGACACCCCACGGTGAACTGCGGCCAAGGTCACCGCGCGGTGGCGGACCATTGCCGCGTCGTCGGTGAACGCCAAGCGAAGGTCGTCGTCGGTGAGCGCGTCCATGCGCTCCAGCGCACCGAGCGCCAGTTGCCTGGCAACCGGATCCACCCCGAGCAGCGCCGCGCGGGCAACTGTTTGGTTGCCTTCGTGACCGGCGATCACGATGTCTCGCCAATGCTGCTGAGTGGTCATCGCTTGAGCATGTTCGTGAGGGTGATGACCAGCGCGGCGGTGCCGATACCGACGATCGTGGCCAGCACGGCACCGATCCAGACCGCGAGCACGGTGCCGGCCACTACCGACCACAAGCGGCGCCACCAGGGCGACCTGCGCGCCATCGGGGCCTTGACCTCGGACACCTCTACGCCCGCAGGCGCGGAAGAAGGGCGCCGGGCGCGTGCCGGATCGGCCGTCGCTCTGGCAGGCTTGCGCCATCCAGCCGCGATCAAGGCCACAATGGCAAGACCGGCAATCCAGCCAGCAGCGGTGGTGACTTCAGTGATACTCACGCAAGAAGAGATGGTACCGGAGCCCGCACCAGCGGTCAGGGTGCCGCGCAAGAGCAACCGAAGGTGGGCGGTACCGCTCGCGGCCTTTGGTATCGCTGCCGCGGCTGCTCCCGTCATCTTCAGTTTCGTGCCCAGCACCGTCTTCATCGAGGAGGGGCGCTGCCGTGAGTTCGATTCGTCCAGCCCGCCGGAGTGTGTGAAACCGACGTCGGAGTCCATGGAGTTCGCACTGGTTCCGGCAGATGCGGAGGCGGTGGAGCCTCGCATGTCGATCACCGGTGCTCCCACGTTCGACTCGGCTGGTCAGGTGTACTTCGTGACGATCACCCAGCCGAACATCAGCATGCTTGATTGGTTCGTTGCACGACATAACCCGGCGGCACGGTTCATGAGCCATCGCGACAAGTTCGGCGACCAATCACAGGCGCAGCTCATTCAGGCCGGCCAGCAGCAGATGCGCAGTGCGAAGGACAACGCGATGTATGTCGCGCTGAAGGCCGCCGGCTACCCGGTGCAGATCGAGCCCGGCGACGTGATCATCGACTTCCTGCTGTGCCTGAAGGCAAACGAGGCTGGCACCGAGTGCTTGCAGTACAGCCCTGCAGACGAACTGCTCGACCCAGATGATGTGTTGAAGAAGGTCAACGGCGTGGACGTCAGCATCATTGACGATCTGCCCGGCGCGCTGAAGGGCGTACAGCCTGGCGAGATGATCGATATCGAGTTCGAGCGCGCAGGGAAAGAAATGTCTGGTCAGATCGAGACGATCCTCGCACCGGGCGAGGACCCGCCGCGCACCATCATCGGTTTCCGGCCGATCGATACCACCACGGTCGCGCTTCCCGATGGACTGGATGTTGCCATCGACACCGACAGCATCGGTGGCCCGTCGGCCGGGCTGGCCTTCACGCTGACGTTGATCGACGAGCTCACCGAAGGCGACCTGATGGGTGGCACGCGAGTCGCGGTCACCGGCACGATCGACGTCGAGGGAAAGGTCGGTGCCATCGGCGGTCTCAACTCGAAGGCCGCGGCGGTGCTGCAAGTCGGCGTCAAGTACTTCCTTGTCCCGACTTCGCAGGATCAGCAAGGGCCCAACGACAGGATCGCTGCCGCCCGAAAGGTTGTCGGGGACAACGTGGAGATCATTCCTGTCGCCACTGTCGAGGAAGCGTTGGCGGCGCTCGAAAGAATTGGTGGCGACCCGGTGAAGCTGGTCAACCTGCCGGCGGACACCGACGCCTGACGCTCCGACGACTTCCCCTGCAGCACGGCTGTAGGTGGCGCTGCGGGTGCTATGCCACCCTTTCGAGTGCCATCGCACCTACGATTTACACCCGATGGCCATTTCGTTCTCACGTCCCGACCCCTCGTCGCCGACGGCTGTGTCGACGGCCAACTTTTCGACCGCCCGTCGCGGGTACGAGCCGGAGGAAGTGCGCGAGTTCCTGCGCATGGTTGCCGCCGAGTTGGCCCGCCTTCAGGAGCGTGAAAGGTTCCTCGAACGCGAGCTGCGTACTTCGCAGCGCAACGCGCCCAGCGCAGGAATCGCGCTCGACGAGGAAGTCGTCACGCGCATGCTTGGCGAGGAAGCGGTACGCATTCTCTCGACAGCGCGTGAAGCCGCGACCCAGATCAAATTGCGCGCCGAGGATGGCGCCGGACGAGTGCTGCGCGAGGCCACTGACGAAGCCCAGCGCTTGCGCGAGGAAGCCGAGATCGAGTCGTCGCGCCGCCGTCAGGACGCCAGCTCTGACGCCGAGTCCGAGCTGCAGATGGCCAAGCAGCAGGGCCGCGAGATGGTCAACGAAGCGCGCGCGTATCGCGAGCGCGTCTTGGGTGAGCTTGCCCGCCGCCGCGAGCTCGCCCGGCAGCAGATCGAGCAGTTGGTGCATGGCCGCGACCGGCTGCTGAATGCGTTCGAACGTGCTCGTATCGCCGCAGTTGATGTGATGGCGGAGATGACGCCGTTGGGCGAACCGACTGAATACGTGAACTTGTCACCCACCACCGGGCCGGTGCCGTTGATGGTGCCGGCGACGGATGCACGTCCAAAGCTGGCGATCGCCGACCTGGAAGCCGACCCCGATCTTGATCTGGAAGTCGTCGAAATGGAAGTCGTCGAAATGGAAGTCGTCGAGCTGGAGATTGTCGAGCTGGAGATTGTCGAGCTGAGCGTCGCTGAGCCAGAGGTTGCCGAGCTCGAGGACATCGAAGCACTCGAGGACATCGAGGCACTCGAGGAGATCGAAGACGCAGCCGAAGGTGGTGACGACGAGCCGATGGCCAACGTCGTGTCCCTGTTCGACGAACCCAACTCGGATTCGGACGAGGCCAACGACATCGTCATCGACACCGAAGATGACACCGAAGATGACGACGTCGAGTCGAAGGCATCGGTCGAGGATCTGTTCGCTCGCCTGCGCGCCGCTCGCGCCGACAAGGTCGCGCACGCCACCGTGACTGAACTGGTTGTGGAGCCCGAAACGATCGAGCCGACTGTCGACGAGCCGGCGTCGGCATCGCTGCCCGATGTGGACGCCACCGAAGAGCTTTCCGTGTTCCATGCGTCGCCTGCCGCGCCAGCGTTGGTCGTCGAGACCGACGACTCGCCCTTTGGTCGCCGCGATGCGGAGCTGACCCCGCTGATCGTGGCCGCGGCTCGCAAACTCAAGCGTGTGCTGGCTGATGAACAAAACGACGTGCTCCACATCTTGCGCCGTACAGAACCCGTCCGTGTGTTCGACACGTTGCTGCCCCTGGCCGCCGATCATGCGCAGCGCTATGCGACTGCTATCGAGGGCGAACTACGCCTGGCCGCGTTGGCGGGGGCAGCGAGTGTCGACGGCGGCGACAAGGGTGACCACCTGCACGAAATCAATCGGGCCAAGGCGCTGCAGCCGGCAATCGAGGCGTTGGCAGTAGCCATCATCGACCCGCTGCGGGTTCGCGTGGCACGGGCCGTCACGGACTCTGATGGTGACAACGGTGAGCTGGCCGATCTGGTGCGTGCGATCTACCGTGAGTGGAAGACGCAACGGATCGACGAGCACCTCGATGATGTGGCTCGTATGGCTTTCGGTCGCGGTGCCCTGGTCGCGTTGACGCCCGGCACACCCGTGTGCTGGACGGTCGACCCGAATGGCCCGGCCTGCCCGGACGCCGAAGACAATGCTCTCGCTGGTGCGATTGGCGCTGGTCAGCCGTTCCCGACGGATCACGTGTGCGCCCCGGCACATGAGGGTTGCCGCTGCATGCTGCAGCGGGCACCCCTGTAGCCTTCGCCGGGTGCGGAACCCTGCCGACATCCCCAGCCGTGCCCGCAAGCCAAGTCGCATTGGTGACCGTGGTCGAATACTGCTGATCATTGCCGCTGTGGTGCTGATCGGGCTGTTGCTCTCGGCCCGCTTCATCTCCAGCTTCTACGTCGAGTATCTGTGGCACCAGTCGGTCGGTCGCACCGATGTCTTCTGGGGTGTACTCGGCGCGAAGTTCACGATGTTCGCCTTGTTCGCGGGCACGTTCATCGTGTTGGCACTGCTCAACCTGATCATCGCCGACCGGTTGGCGCCCACCACTTTCTCGGCGAACACGCATCCGCTGGTCGAGCGCTTCCACGAGTTCTTCGGGCATCGCATGCGCCTGTTCCGCTTCGCTGTCGCGATCTTTTTCGGGCTGCTCTTCGCAGCTCCCGCGATCGGCCGCTGGCAGGACTGGCTGATGTTCCGCAACAGCAAGTCGTTCGGCATCTCCGACCCCTACTTCGGCAACGACGTCGGCTTCTACATGTTCAAGCTGCCGTTCATCACCTTCGTGCTGGACTGGCTGTTTCTGGCGGTGCTGTTCATCACGTTGCTGGTGGTGGCAACCCATGTGCTGTCCGGCGGAATTCTGATTCAGCCGCCCAAGCCGAAGGTGCGAACGACCACGAAGGCTCACGTCGCAGTGCTTCTGGCGGTGTTGGCCGTGCTCAAGGCCGGCGACTATTGGGTGACGCGCTACGAGCTGACCACCGCCAACCGCGGAGCGGTGCGCGGTGTGACCTACGCCGTGGACAATGCACAGCTCCCTGCGGTCCTGTTGCTGGCGCTGGTATCGCTGCTGACCGCCGGGCTGTACCTGAGCACGCTCAAGACCCAGCGTTGGCGGCCGGCGGTTGTGGCATCGGCTCTGTGGGCAATTGTTGCCTTGGTCGGTGGCGTGATCTATCCCAGCGTCGTGCAGTCGCTGGTGGTCGCACCGAACCAGAAGGACAAGGAAGCCAGGTACATCGCCTACAACATCGACGCGACGAAGCATGCGTTGGGAATCGATGGCGTCACGGTTTCACCGGTCGAGTTCGGCGATCTCACGTCGGCTCAGCTGACCAGCAACGTGGCCGCGCTGCAAGACGTTCGCTTGCTGAAGCCGACTGATCAGCTGGAGACCCGTTTCCAGGCTGACGAGCCGCGGCCGAACACCAAGGTGGTCGATGTCGACCCGGACCGCTACGAAGTCAACGGAACCATCCGCCAGGTCATTGTCGGCGCCCGTGAGCTCGACCTCACGAACGTTGGTAACAAGTCATGGCAAGGCACCCACCTGATCAACACCCACGGGTGTGGTCTTGTTGTCTCACCCGCTGGCCAGATCACGGCAAACCGCAAGCCCGCGTACGACGACTCGATCGCCCCGGTCGATCGCCCCGAGCTCTACTTCGACAGTTCGTCGTCGGGCTACGCGATCCTCAACACATCTGTCACCGAACAGCCGTGTGATGGTCAGGAAGTCGCTCCCTACGAGGGGTCAGGTGGAGTGTTGATGAACTCCACGCTGCGCAAGCTGGCGTTCGCTCTCGATGAGTGGGACTACAACCTGATTGGTACCAGCTCCATCACCGACAAGTCTCGCCTGATCTCGGTGCGCAACGTCAGCGAACGCGTCGCCACGATCGCGCCGTTCCTCTCGCTGGATGGCGACCCGTACCCGGTGATACTCGACGGGCGCGTTGTCTGGGTGATCGATGGCTACACCACCAGCAATCGCTACCCCTACGGCGAGGGCGCCGACCTGAAGCAGCTGGGCTCCGGTAGCGGGTTGAACTACCCGCTGAATTACGTACGCAACAGTGTGAAGGGTGTTGTTGACGCCTACGACGGCTCCATCAAGCTGTACGAGATGGACTCGACCGACCCCATCTTGAAGGTCTGGGAGTCGGCGTTCCCAGATCTCGTGCTGCCGCTGTCGGAGATGCCCGCCGAACTGCAGGGTCACCTGCGCTATCCCGAGGAACTATTCCGAATTCAGACGGCTGCGTATTCGAAGTACCGGCTGCCGGCAAGCGAATTCTTCGAACGCAACGGTGCCTGGTCGGTGGCGCTGGCCGCGCCGGAACAGACCAAGAATCTGCTCGATTCAACCGGGGCCGTCGTCACTACCGACACGGTGGCAACCGAGACGGTCACCAGCGATCAGTTCGCATCCGACAGCAATTCGCCTCGCTTCGAGCCGTACTACACGATGTTCCACGCCAACGGCGACGCGGCGGCCACCTTCCAGCTGTATCGCCCGTTCCAGCCGTTCAGTCCCAACGACCAGTACAAGAATCTGGTGGCGTACATGACGGCCAGCAGCGACCCGGCCACTTACGGCCAGATGGTTGCGTACACGTTGCCCGACAGCCCCCAGATTGACGGGCCCTTCAATGTCGGCGCTTCGATGGTGTCGTTCCCGGATGTGTCGGCGTATGTCACTGCCAACAACCAGCAGGGTTCAACGGTGCAGTTGGGTGACTTGCAAATGATGCCGGTGGCCGGCGGTGTGCTGTGGTTCCGGGCGCTGTACGTGGAGTCGAAGGGCTCCGGTCAGCCGCTGACCAACAAGATGATCGTCAACTACAAGGGCAAGGTGGCGATGGGTGATTCGTTCACCGGTGCACTTCGCCAGCTCTTTCCCGGGTTCAGGGGCGATATCGGCGATGTGCAGGGCGCCACGCCCGTTGACCCTGGCACTGGGCCTGGTACCGATACTGGCAACGAGGGCGCGACCGCGCAGGAATTGCTGACGAAGGCCCAACAGTTGTTCGATGAGGCTGACGCCGCGTTGGTCGACAAGGACTTGGCGACCTACGACGTGAAGGTCAAGGCCGCTCGGGCGCTCGTCGCCCAGGCGCTGGCACTGCTCGGGTAGTCAGCCGCCAGACCACGCGCTATGCCATGACGCACTATGACTTGCGGCGAACCTGATCGGCCAGTACTGCGAGGTCTTGGCGGAAGGCAATCTCATAGCGAGCCTGCTCGGCGGCCAGCTTCACCTGTGATGTCTTCAAGCTGTCGATGACTTCGTCGGTGACCGTTCCATTGGCAACTTCGTTGCTGTGGGCAGCGAGACCGTCGATGTCGCGTCCGAGTTCGCTGACCTGATTGGCGAGCTCGGTGCTGACCGAGCTGAGCCGTTGCTCGATGGCCGCGACTTGTTCGGTTGCCTGGCGCGTGGACGTGTCGTTGGCGGCCACGCGCTCGGCCAGCAGCGCGATCTGGGCGGCAATGCCTTCGTTTGCGCCGACACGGTCCGCGATGGCATTGACCCTGTCGCGCAGATCAGCGTCGCCGGTGGCGGCGACGGCGGCCGCGCGGCGGTCTTCAGTTTCGTTGCTGAGCTCGCTGATGCGGTCGCGCAGGCTGCCCAGCTGCGCCCCGAACTCGGCCTGGGCGCTGACGCGCGCGTTGAGCTGAGCAAGCTGGCCACTGAACGAATCGATCAACGCCATGCGCTCGCTGAGCGCATCGATGCGGGCGACGGTGTCGTCGTCAGGGCCGGCTGGTGCAGCGGCACCGATGACCTCGCCCGGCTCGTCGGCCTTCGCTGCCAGCTCGCCGACCCGGGCCTCTAGGTCGCCGATGCGAGCGGCGTCCGGTGCGCCGTCGATGCGTTCACTGAGCTGGTCGAGTCGGGCCAAGAGATCGAGGTCCGGTTCCTGACCAGCCTCCACCTTGGCGGTGAGCTCTTCGAGGCGAGCTATAATTGTCGGGTCCGGAGTGCTGACCGAAGTGACGGTCTCGAGGTGTGCGGCCAATGCGTCGATTCGTGCAACGAGTGCCGGGTCGGGGCCATCCGTGGCCCGAAGGGTTGTGAGTTCGGTGGCCTCGTTGGCGGGGTTGGTAGCAACGGTGGCGGCGGCCGTGGCCTTGGCGGCTGCATTCTCGGCGTTGGCGTTCGCATTCGCCGCCGTCTCGGCAACGACGTCGAGTTGGGCTTGCAGGTCAGACATCTGCGTGCGTATGTCGTCGCTGCCGGGGCGCTCGGTGGCCAGGGCGGTGGCGGTGGCGTCGAGCGCCGCGAGTCGAGTTTCAACCAGTGCCTTGGCCTGCTCACTGGCGTCCAGCCGCGCTCGCAAGTCCATCATTTCGCTGCGCAATGCAAGGAAGTCGGTTGGGTCGACGGAGTACTTCTTGCCCTTTGCAGGCTTGGCTGTGCTCGTCGCCGGTGACGGCTTTTGGGTCATGGCGGCCGGGGGCGGCAGGTTTGCTGGCGCACTTGCGGTTTCGGGTGCCGCGGGCTTCGGCTTCTTGCTGAACAGTCCCATGAGCTTCTCCACACGCGAGGGGTTTACGATTGAGCATCGCTGCTCGCTACCGTACCGCGATCGGGCTCTTCGGAGGTTGCCATGTCCTACAACCAAATCGATCGCTTGGTGTACGACGCCGATGCGCACATCATGGAGCCGCCCACCTGGCTGCGTGATCACGCTGACCCGGATATCCGCGATCGGCTTCCGACACTGGACCTCAGTGGTGGCAACGAGCTACAGCAAACGGGTTCCGTCGAGGAGCAGTTGGCTGACCTCCACGTGACGTTTCAGAAGCTGACGGAGCGTCACGGCAGCGACGACTACCGGGCTGTCGAGGCGCAGGAAATCATGCTGCGCAAGAACTTCGCGGCCACGGGTTCGTTCCTGCCACAGGACCGTTCGCGAGCGCTGGATCTGTTGGGCTTCGAGAGCCAACTGATGTTCAACACCTTCCACAATGGCCGACTGTTCCAGTGGGAGCACTCCGGCGACATGGCGCTGGCGTACGGAGCGGCTCGCGCCCACAACCGCGGCATGGTCGAATTCTGTTCGGTGGATCGTCGGCTGCTGCCTACCTGCTACGTGCCGCTGGCCGAGTTCGAGATGACCGCCGCCATCGCCGCCGAGTCGGTGTCGATGGGCGCGGCGGCGTTGCTGATTGCCAGCGGATGCCCAGCTGGCCATTCGCCATCGCACCGCTCGCTCGACCGTCTGTGGGCGATCGCACAGGAGGCCGACATCCCAGTGGTGTTCCACGTCGGCGGCACCGGCGACCTCATCGACCGCGACTACTTCAAGAACGGGTTGCCCATTCCTCCCGATTTCCACGGCGGCGCGGAGAACTTCCGCTCGGTCGACTACATGGCCATTCCGTTTCCCCCGATGCAGACCTTGGCGACGATGGTTTTCGACGGCGTGTTCGATCGCTTCCCGGCTCTACGAATTGGCGTCATCGAGCAGGGCGCCATCTGGGTGCCCAGTTGGATGCGGCAGATGGAGAGCGCATTCGAGGCGTTCGGGAAACACGAAGAGCGGGTGCGGTCGCTGCAGATGCGGCCCAGCGACTACGTGCGCCGGTCGATGAAGTTCGCCCCCTATCCAACCGAGGATGTTGGCTGGATCATCGAGCAGACCGGCCCCGAGACCGTGTTGTTCAACAGTGACTACCCACACGTGGAGGGCGGCCGTCGCCCGATCGAACGGTTCGAACGCAGCCTTGGTGATGCCAGCGAAGCCGTTCGTCAGGCGTTCTACTGTGACAATTTCCTGCAGCTGATGGGCGCAGCCGCCCGTCATCTCCAACCGGTGGGCTAGTCGCCACTGACTCGGTAGCGTCGTTGGCTATGTCAGGTGAGGGTGGTTCGGTAGGTCGTTCAGGGGATGGCTTCATGCGCTGCTCGGATGGAAACACGCGGTGGGGCGTGTTCGGCGCCGCCGGAGTTGTCTTCGTTGTTCGCCCGCGCGGTGAAAAGCCATTGGTGATGCTGCAAATGCGCTCAGCGTGGGCCCACGAGGGTGGCACCTGGAGCTGCGCCGGTGGCGCCATCGATGAGGGTGAGAGCACCTACGAGGCGGCAGTGCGCGAGGCGAGCGAAGAGGTCGGCCAGATCCCGGCGGACCATCATGAACTCGGCGAGTACGTCTTCGCCCCAGCCATCGACTGGAAGTACACGACGGTGGTGTTGGAGGTCGGCGAGCGTTTCGGCAGTTCAGCCAACTTCGAGACCGACGCGGTCGCATGGGTGGGGCTCGATGAGGTGGAGACGCTGTCGTTGCACGCCGGGTTCGCAGCCGCATGGCCGCACCTGCGGACCATCATCGAATCAGCTGGATCGCGGGCGTAGCCGCAAGCCGGCCATGCCGCCGTCCACCGCCAGCGATGTGCCGGTGGTGGCACCGGCCATCGGGCCGGCAAGGTAGAGAACTGCGGCGGCCACTTCGTCGACCGTCACCAATCGTCCAATTGGCTGTCGGGCAGCCAGGGCGGCGCGCTCGGCGGAAGGGTCGTCAGCGTTGTCCAGGAGCCGGCCGACCCACGGTGTGTCGGTGGTGCCCGGGTTGACGCAGTTCACCCGAATGCCTTCGTGAAGGTGGTCGGCCGCCATTGCCAACGTCAAGGACAATACGGCACCCTTGGTGGCGCTGTAGAGGGCTCGCTCGGGAAGGCCGGCGGTTGCTGCGATCGAGCAGGTGTTGACCACTGCGGCGCGATTCGATTCACGCAGGTGGGGCAGCGCGGCTTTCATCACGCGCACCATTCCAAAGACGTTGATGTCGAACACGTGGTGCCACTCGTCGAGCGAGTTGGTCTCGACGGTGCCCTGCGCGCCGATACCAGCGTTGTTCACGACGATGTCGATGCCACCAAGTGCTGTCGCCGCTGCCGCCACTGCAGCGTCGATCGATTCGCTGTCGGAAACGTCGGCAAGGAAGCCGATCGACCCGTCCGGCGAGCCGGTGGGTTCGAGGTCGAGAACAGCCACCAATGCACCGCGGGACAATGCAGCCGCGGCGATTGCGTAGCCGATACCGGATGCGCCGCCCGTGACCAAGAGCCGCAGTCCGTTGAGATCGTCCATCGTCATCAGCGGCTATCGGGCAGGCGGCTGGTTGGGGATGACCGGTGGGTACAGCGGAATGTTGTGCTCCACGAGCGCACGGCGGATGGCCAGTCGCACCTCGCGCATCGCGGCCCAGTGTTTGCCTGGCCGAGTGCGCACCGTGACGCGCAAAACGGTGCCGGTGGCGTCGACGCGCTCGACGCCGAGGATCGCCGGCGGTTGCAGCAGCACTTCGGCCACCTCTGGAACTTCTACTGCGACGGCGATGCCTTCCTTCACTGCGGCCAGTGCATTGTCGATGTCGCCGTCGTACCAGATCGTGATGTCGACGAGGCCCTGGGACCAACTGCGGGTGCGGTTGCCAACACGTTGAATGACCCCGTTGGGCACGTTCCACAACGTGCCGTCAACACCGCGCACGCTCATCATGCGCAGCGTGAGTGTTTCCACTGTGCCGACGGCCTCACCGATGTCGACTTCCTCACCAACGCCACACTGGTCCTCCAGCAGGATGACGAAGCCAGCGATGCAGTCACGCACCAGGCTCTGTGCGCCGAAACCGACGGCGATGCCGGCGATGCCGGCGCCCGCAAGTAGTGGCCCGAGGTTGATGTTGAAGACGCCGAGCACGATCAGTACCGCAATCGTCCACACGAACCACGACACGCACGCACGACTGACCGCCGCCAGTGTTGATGCGCGTGATCGTTCGCGTGCGCCCACCACCATCGCGCTGTCGGGTCGGTCAATGCCGATTCTCGCCATCGCCCCGTTGGCCAGTTGCTTGCTGGTCGAGAGGCGGGTGACGAACGCAGCCACGCCCTTGCGCAGGGAGCGATTGAGCACCCATGCGCCGAGCAACACGATGACGGCAACGAGTGGACGCGTGACGAACCAATCGGCGGCTCGGGCGATCATGCGATTGTGAGTGAGGTTCCACGCGCCTTCGCAAAACCACGTGGGCGTGGCGGTACATGCCGACTCCAGACCCGGGTCGAGTTGTTGGGCAGCCGCGAGCCAGATCACGGGTCGGAGGCTAGCCCTGCGCGAGATGGGGACCGATGCAGCGTCGTGTCGACGACAGCACCGAACCGTCACGTGTGACCGAAATTGCCTCGGTTGTTGCGTCGGCACTCGGTACGTTTGGTTGTTGTGAGCAACCACCCCTTCGTCCCCTTGCGCCACCGTGAGGTGCGGTTGCTGTGGGGTGCAGCAGTTGTCTCCGATGTCGGCACCTGGGTGCAGCTCATCGTGGTCGGCAGCCTTGTCGCTGCTGGCACGGGTTCCGCGGTGCAGACCGGGTTGGTGGCGCTGGCCACCTTCATGCCGCAAGGAATTGCGTCTCCGGTGGGTGGGTTGCTGGCCGACCGTTACGACCGACGCAAAGTGTTTGCGATTGCGCTGATGGTGCAGGCCCTGGTCACGGTCGCACTGGCTGTCGTACTTGGGATGGGCGTGCGTACCCCGGCGGTGCTGACGCTGCTGATCCTGCTGGGCAGTGCTGCCGGTGCCACCGGCGCGCCCAGCTACGCAGCAATGCAACCTGACCTGGTGCCGCCCGAGGAATTGATGGCGATGGTCTCGCTGGGTGTCTACTCGTGGAACAGTGGTCGCATCATCGGCCCGCTGCTCGGTTCCGTGCTGGTGCTCGCTGTTGGCCCGGCTTGGACGATTGCTTTCAACGCGCTCAGCTTCGTGGTGATGGCCGGAGCGGTGTCGCTGGTGCGCCGCCCGTTCTTGCCGCACGGCGCCGACGCCGATCTGACTGCCACGGTGCGCGGACGACTGATCAGTGGCTGGCGCACCATGCGCGCGACGCCGGGCTGTTGGCACGGCGTGGTGCTGCTGGTCATGTTCAACCTCACGATCGTGCCGTTCATGGGGCTGATCCCGATCTACGTCAGCCTCGAGTTCGGCGGCGGCACCGGGCTCACCGGTGCGGTTGCATCGGCGCAGGGCGTCGGCGCCATCTTGGGTGGCGTGACCATCACGGTGTTGGCCGCTCGTCACCGCCGCTCGTATCTCCTGGCGCGCTTGGTCTTTGTGTTGTCGCTGGCGCTGTGGAACTACGCGTTGGCGCCCAATACTGCGTGGCTCATCGCCGGCAGTGCACTCCTGGGTGCGTGCTCCGCCAGCATTTTCATCACGTCCTCGGCCATCATCCAACGCGACGCGCCGTCGGCCAGCCGCGGTAGGGTGATGTCGATCATGCAAGCAGCGATGGGTATCTCTTATGGCATCGGCCTGTTGTTCATCGGCTTCATCGGTGATGCCACCAGCCTGCGCGTTGCGTTTGCAGTGGGTGCCACGCTGCTGGTGGTCTCGTTCGGTCTGCTCACGCTTCGCTCGCGCCACTGGCGGGCAGCAATCGACGGCACGGAGGTGTTGGCCAGCGACCGTGTCAACGTCGGTGCCCTCTCCGTCGCCTGCGGCGACTGACACCGATGACCTCACCCGTCGGAGCGCTGCATCATGTGGAGCTGTGGGTGCCGGACCTCGCGCGAGCCGTTGCTTCTTGGGGCTGGTTGCTGCAGGAGTTGGGCTACAGCGAGTTCCAGTCGTGGGATCACGGTCGCAGCTGGCAGCTCGGTGCCACCTACGTGGTGGTCGAGCAGTCGCCCGCGGTGGTCGGCGATGCGCACGAGCGCTGTCGGCCCGGCTTGAATCATCTCGCCTTCCACGCCGGGGATGCTTCCGACGTCGACCGGTTGGTGGCGGCAGCTCCGCAGCACGGTTGGTCGTTGATGTTCGCTGACCGCCACCCGCATGCGGGCGGAGCTGACACCTACGCGGCGTATCTCGAGAACGCCGACGGCTTCGAAACAGAGCTGGTCGCCGACCTGCCCTGAGCGGCTACTCGAGGAACACCGTGAGCGCCTTTGCGTGTATCTGAGCGACCGCGGCTGCAGGGCTTATTCGGCCGCAGAGCGCGTCGTGGATGGCGTGCCAGCCGACGTCTTCGACCTCGGGGAAGCGTGGGTGTGGTGGGTAGGTGATCATCGCCTGCTCGATGGTGTCGGTGATGATCTCCAGGCGACGCCGGTCGGTCTCGTTCACGGGCTCGACGGCCGCGAATGCAGCGACATGTGCGCACACGTTGCCGCCCCGAGCATCGAGTTCGTGGGTCGGGGCGCTCACCAGTGTGTTCAGCAGCGCGGTCGCGGCGGGAACATCGCCGCACGTCGTCGGAATGGCCCAGGCGTGGCAGCCGGCGTAGCTGACCCACCGGGCCGAGCCGGCCGGGTAGCGAAACGGTCCCAGCGTTCTGGTCGCGGTGGATCCACACTCAGTGTCGATCTGTGCCGACCAGATTGCACCCCACGCGCCGGGCCACATGCCGGCGGCGTCGACCCGGTCGTCGAGTAGTGCCGTGTCGACCTGGTCGTAGTGCCAGTCGGGCAGGTCGTCGGGTGCGCGTGCTGCAAAATGGCAGAGCAACTCGACTGCGGTGACCGCTTCCGGCGAATCGATGCACGGACGACCGTCCTCGGTGAACAGCCGGCCGCCGGAGCCGACGACCAGTTCGAAGAAGGTGCCGAAGAGCCCGGATTCGCGCCCGCTGAACCCGAACACGACATCGCTGGCTGCCAGCGCCCGCCATGTGGAGGGTGGAGCGGCCAGGTGCGACCACATGATGCGCACGTCGATGAGGCGCGGCACGCACAGCAGCGCGCCGTCGAAGCGGCAGAGGTCGACGGCGAGCGGAGCCAGTTCGTGCGGGTCGACCAGTGCGTCGAGCGGTTGCAACCACTGCGCTTGCGACGGCGCGTACTTGGAGTGAGTGGCGATCAGGTCGAGTCGTTCGCCCGCTTCCAGCAGTTCGGCGACGCGCCGGTTCAACGTCGGGTGGTCGGCGTGAACGACGATCTCCACGTCGGCCTCGTCGAACAGCGTGTACAAATGGTCGTACATCGGCCCGCCGACAAGTGCTACCCGCAACGTCACTGACATGCCCCCTCGTTCAGCCCTCGGA
This sequence comes from Acidimicrobiales bacterium, assembly GCA_038328705.1. Lineage (GTDB taxonomy): Bacteria > Actinomycetota > Acidimicrobiia > Acidimicrobiales > Ilumatobacteraceae > UBA668. The sequence goes on from JBBQMG010000028.1 coordinate 24,362, forward strand.
TGGGGCCAGTCTCGCGCCTATGGTCGAACGCACTATGACCGTGATCACGTCAGTCACTACCCACGACTTGCGAACCCGCACCTCGAAGTACGCGCATGGCAGCGATGCCAACCATCCGGACCCGGACTACTCGGCTGCGTACGTGGTGTTGCACACCGACGGTGCGTTGGAGGGTCACGGGATGACCTTCACGATCGGGAAGGGCAACGAACTCTGCTGCGCCGCGATCGAGGCGCTCAGCGAGCTGGTGGTCGGTCGTCAACTCAGCGACCTCACCGACCACATGGGTGCGTTCTGGCGTAGCGTGACGAACCACTCGCAGTTGCGTTGGTTGGGCCCTGACAAGGGCGTCATTCATCTCGCCACGGCCGCGCTCGTGAACGCGGTGTGGGACCTGTGGGCCAAGGAACGTGGTGTACCGGTATGGCGATTGGTGGCAGATCTGGAGCCGGCGCAGTTCGTCGACTGCATCGACTTCCGTTACCTGCGCGATGAGGTGGACGAGGTGCGCGCGCTCGAGATGCTGCAGCGCGCGCAGGCCGGCAAGGCCGAGCGCCTGGCCGAGTTGCGGCGTGATGGATACCCCGCCTACATCACCTCCGCGGGTTGGCTGGGCTATCCGGAGGACGAGGTGCGTCGCCGTTGTCAGGCCGCGCTGGGTCAGGGGTGGCGCAGCTTCAAGACCAAGGTCGGCATCGACGTGCCCAGCGACATGCGCCGCTGCGAGGTGATGCGTGAGGAACTGGGCAACGACATCCAGTTGATGGCCGACGCCAATCAAGTGTGGGACGTGCAGCAGGCGATCGATTGGACGAATCAGCTGCGGTCGTTCGGGCTCCGCTGGATCGAGGAGCCGACCCATCCCGACGACATTCTCGGCCATGCGACCATCCGCCGCGGCGTACGACCGGTGGGCATCGCGACGGGTGAGCACGCAGCCAATCGGCTGATGTTCAAGCAGCTGCTGCAGGCCGAAGCCATCGACTACGCGCAGGTCGATGCGTGCCGTCTCGGTGGGCTCAACGAGGTGCTCGCGGTATTGCTACTTGCCGCCGCGCGTGGCGTACCGGTGTGCCCGCACGCGGGTGGCATCGGCCTGTGCGAGTACGTGCAGCACATCTCGATCATCGACTATCTGTGCGTCAGCGGCTCGTTGGCCGACCGCACCACCGAGTACGCCGACCATCTGCACGAACACTTCCTCCACCCAGCTGTCGTGCGCAATGGCGCGTACGTGGTGCCCGAGGCGCCGGGCTACTCCATCGAGATGCATCCTGATTCGATCGCCCTCCTCCGCTTTCCTGACGGTGCGGAGTGGCAGTGAGCGCGATCGTCGGGTTGGGGTTGGGGACGGGGCCACTGGGAAATCTGTTCAGCGCGGTCAGTGATGCGGAGGCGGAAGCCACCGTTCATGCGGCGTGGGCACGCGGGGTTCGCTACTTCGACACGGCGCCGCAGTACGGGCATGGCCTCGCGGAGCTTCGGCTGGGTCGTGCGCTCGCGGCATATCCGCGCGAGGAATATCGGTTGGTGTCGAAGGTCGGCCGCGTGTTGGAGGCCGCATCGGGTGGGTCGACTCGACCCCCGTCGGCGTTCGTCGATCTCCCGGCGTTGGACCCGGTGTTCGACTACAGCCGCGATGGCGTGTTGCGTTCGTTCGAGGACAGCCTCGCCCGGCTGGGTGTCGACCGGCTGGACATCGTCCACGTGCACGACCCCGATGCGCACGAGGCCGAGGCAATGACGACAGCGTTCCCGACATTGATCGAACTGCGCGACCAGGGTGTGATCGGCCAGGTTGGCAGCGGCATGAATCAGGTCGCGATGCTCGCGCGCTTCGTCGAGCAGGTCGATCTCGATTGCATTTTGTTGGCTGGCCGATACACACTGCTCGACCGCACCGGTGAACGGCTGTTGGAGCGATGCATCGAACGTGGTGTCGACGTCATCGCCGGCGGAGTGTTCAACAGCGGCCTGCTGACGAATCCGTCGGTTGACGCGAGGTTCGACTATGTCACCGCTCCCGCCGAGCTGGTCGCGCGAGCGCAGCGGTTGCAGGCGGTGTGCTCGCGCTTCGGGGTGCCGCTGCTGGCGGCAGCTATCCAGTTCGCCGGCCGCCACTCAGCAATCGTGATGACGTTGGTCGGCGCCCGGTCGGTCACCGAGATCGAAGCCGACATCAAGTATGCGGAAACGAAGATCGACCCCGCGCTGTGGCCAGCGCTCGAGGCGGCAGCACCGCTCTGACGTCCTTGTGTCGGCACGCCGACGGACGACAATGACGGGGTGAGGCAAGATGAGTTAGCACAACAACGTACCGCTGGAGATCTGGGCCAGCACTGAACTGGGGGGGACCGGTGGATCAGTTCGACGCATTCATTTCATACAGTCATGCCGCCGACGGGCAGTTGGCGCCCCAGGTGCAACGTGGCCTGCAACGATTGGCCAGGGGGACGTTTCAACGCAGGGCGCTGCGCGTGTTCCACGACAACACCGGCCTGTCCACGAATCCTCACCTGTGGGGCTCCATCGAGTCTGCGCTCAACGGGTCGGAATGGTTCGTGCTGCTCGCCTCGCCGAATGCAGCCAGGTCCGAATGGGTTGCTCGCGAGGTGACCACCTGGCTCACCAACAAGCCGCTCGACCACATCCTCATCGTGGTCACCGACGGCGACATCGGCTTCCTTCCCGGTGCCGGCGTCGACACATCGGTCACGACGTGCCTCCCGGAGGCGCTGATCGATGCACTCGACAACGAGCCGAGGTGGCTGGACATGCGCTGGGCCCGAACCGATGCGCAGCTCGACCTGCGCAACGGTCGTTTCCGCGCCGCAGTGGCGGACCTCGCTGCCCCCATCCACGGCGTGGCCAAGGATGACCTGGAAGGTGAGGACGTCCGTCAGCAGAAGAGAGCCAAGCGCCTCGCCACGATCGGGGTGACGGCGGTAGTGATGCTCGCCGTCGTGTCGCTGGTCGCGGCCATCGCGGCCATCGATCAGCAACGAGAGGCATCCGCCCAACGTGACAAGGCGACGGCCGCGGCGATCGTGGCGAACGATCAGCGACGGGAAGCCGCAGCTCAACGTGACAGGGCGACTTCGCGAGCGCTGGCCGCGCAGGCCGCCGCAATCAGCCCGTCCGACATCGACCTCGGACTGCTTCTCGGCGTCGAGGGATATCGACGCGACCCATCGCTCGACACCACCACCGGCCTACTCGCCGCGCTCGACAATGCCAAGGGCATCACGACGTTGGTGCGCAACCTGCCGGCCGGCATCCTCGACGTGGAGGTCGGTCCCGACCGATCCATCGTGTACGCGGTCACCTCGGGCGGCGACGTCTGGGCGGTCGAGACCAAAGGCTGGACAACGGTCGGCGAGCCGCTGCTCTCCGGAATCGCGGGCCCGTTCGGCATCGATGTCAGCAAGGACGGCAGCCGACTGGCGGTCAATGGTGAAAGTGGTGTGACGGTGGTGGAGACCGGAACCCGCAAGGTGGTGGCCACCGGCATCGGCGAGGGAACCGCTGCGTCGCTGACCCTCAGCGACGACGGCTCACGGCTCTCCATCGGCCTGCTCGCGGAACCGCTGGTGCAGGTCTTCGACCTTGCCACGCTGTCCAAGGTGTACGAGGTCGAAGCGCAGGACGCTGTCGGTATTTTCCTGCCCGATCACCGGTTCGCGGTCAACTCGCTCGGTTCCTCATGGCTGGGGGTGTACGACCTCGAAGGCGACCCAACCACGCCCGTCCTCAGCCGAGATGACGTTCAACCGGGAGGAGGCCTCGCCTTGAGTCCGGATGGCAAGGTGCTGATCGAAGGCGGTCTGGCGGGCACCGGAGTGCTGCTCGATGCGGTCACACTGGAATCGATGAGCCCGGTGCTGTCGGTGCGGGGAAGCCGCACCGGCGACTTCTTCTTCAACCCCGATGGGACGTTGGTGGGGATGGGCAGTGACGACGGCAGCGTCCGAGTGTTCGACGTGGCATCGTCAGTCGAGGTGCTGGAGCTGAGCGGTATGACCGGTGCCGTGTGGTCCGAGTTCGTCGGTGATTCGACGCTGTTCTCGGCGAGCTACTACGACGACGCCGCCGTGGTCTGGGATGCAGGTCGCGCCACCCAACTCGGCGACGCGCAACACCCGGGCGACTCGGTGTCGGGTGTCGAGGTCATCGATGGCGGCAGGCAGGTGGTCGTCTCCATTTTCGGAGACGTCCTCGTCGCTCCCATTGACGACGTCGACAACCCGACTGCCAAGGTTGCTGCCGGCACGTTCAATCGTGCTCTCGATGTTGTCGAGGATGCCGGGCTCGTCGGTGTGTACAGCTTGGAGATCGACGAGGCCACCGGCGAAGTGCTCGACCGCAAGGTCAGGGTCCTGCGCCTGCCCGACCTTTCTGAACAGGTCTCGATCAGCTTCGGTGAGAGCGCGATCGAGAACATCTCGCTCAGCCCCGATGGCACCTTCGTGGCCGTCGGCCTGCGCGATGGCAGCCTTGCGGTGTACGACACCGCCACCGGCGAACCGGTTCTCCGGCCGTTGCCCGTCGATCAGTTCCCTTGCTGCATGGGGCTCCTGGTGTGGAACGCAGATGGCACACGGTTGCACACCGGCGGCCAGGATGGCTCGCTGCGAACGTTCGACACGGCGACCTGGACGGTGCTCTCGGAGCACGTGCTGGCAGCTGACGCGAGTGCACTGCGGCTGGGTCGGTTGACGCCTGACGGCACACAGGTGGTCGTGCCGACCGAAGCGGGCACGATCTTCCTTGTCGACGCAGCCACCGGTGAGCCACAGGGCGAACCCTTCGTCGCTGCGGGCACCCAACTGCAGAACGCCATGTTGGTCAACAAGGGTTCGGTGCTTGCCGCGATCAGTCGCGACGGGAAGCTCCGATTGTGGGACGTCGCCACCCGACGTGCCATCGGCCCTCCGATTGCGGGGCACGTGGAGTACGCGCCGTCGCTCGACGGCATCTCCGACACGGTGCTGATGTCCGGCGGTGCAGCCGATGGACGGCTGATCACCTGGACGCTGGACCCTGCCTCCTGGGTGGCTCGCGCGTGCGACCTCGCGGGCCGAAACTTGTCGCGAGCCGAATGGGATCTCTACGTAGGCGGCGACTATCAGCCCACCTGCCCGCAATGGCCGGAGGGAGCGTGAGCGAGGCTGCCGCCGAAGTGCGCCAATTGCTCGGCCGGACCGAATACCTGACGGCGTTCGATGCCGCCGATCGTGCGCTTGCCGACACGTTCGACGATGCCGAGTTGCAGCATCTGGCGGTGCTCGCCCTCGCCAGGGCAGGCGCGACCGACACCGCTGCCGAGCGCTTGGTCAGCTCCGGTCTGCTCGAAAGGGCTGACCGCCTCCCTATCGGGCTTGCTGAAGACGTCTACGCACTGGAGGCACGAATCGCCAAAGACCGCGCTACCGCGGCGCCGAGCGCGTCCCGCGTCGGGTTGGCCGCAGTCGCCGCGCGGCACTACGAGAACGTCTTCGTGCGGTTTCGGCGTACCTACACGGGGGTCAATGCGGCCACGATGTGGTGTGTCGCCGGTGATGTGGAGCGGTCGCGTCAGCTGGCAGCCGAGGTGCTCGACATTCTGGCGGTTGCCGTCGACGGCTCGCTCAGCACAGCGAGTGACGACTACTGGTCGGCTGCGACCGGTGGCGAAGCGCTGCTGCTGCTCGGCGAAGTCGCTGCGGCGCAGAGAGCATTGGTCAGAGCCAGCGCCTGCGGTGCGGACATCGCCAGCCGAGCGTCCACGCGTCGCCAACTCGCACTCATCTGCGAGGTGCTCGGCCTCGAACCGACCGTGCTCGACGCGCTGCCGGTGCCGGTGGTCATCCATTACTGCGGTCACATGCCGACCAACGCTGCCGGCGAGGAGGGTCGACTACGCGGTCTTGATGAGCAGCGTGTTGGTCGCGAGATCGCGGCGCTCATCGCGCGCTGTGGAAACGTCATCGCCCACGGTTCTCTCGCGGCAGGGGCCGACATCCTCATCGCCGAGGCGATCATCGCGTCCGGGGGCGAGCTGCACGTGGTGCTGCCATTTCCGGCGGAGCAGTTCGTCGAGACGTCCGTTGTCGGAGCCGGCGATGCCTGGACAGACCGCTTTCACGGGTGCCTCACTCGCGCGGCGTCGGTCAACGTGGTGACAGGTGGTCGCCAGGGTGATGACGATGCCGCGTACGCCTACTGCTCGTCGATCGCGATGGGCGGGGCGCTCGTGCGTGCACGGTTCATGGCATCTCGCGCCGAGCAACTGGCCGTGTGGGATGGTCGTCCCACGAGTCGCGAAGGGGGAACGGCCGCCGACATCGATCGGTGGAGGATTACCGGGCTGCCCTCCACCGTGGTGCCAGTGAGCCCGTCGTCCTCGAACACTTCGCAGCCGGGACCGCTCGGTCCAAAGCGAACGGTCCGAGCGCTGTTGTTCGCCGATGTGAAGGGTTTCAGCTCACTTGTCGACCATCAGATCCCTGCGTTCGTCTCGGGCGTGTTGACCCCTCTGTCGGCTGAGCTGTACTTGGCAGGTGTCGGATATCGCAACGGGTGGGGCGATGCACTGTACGTGGTGCTCGACGACGTCGGCGCCGGCGCCGAGGTCGCGTTGAGGCTGCAGGAGGTGATGACGGGGATCGACCTGGCGAAGCTGAACCTGCCGCACACGCTCAAGCTGCGTATCGGTCTTCATGCCGGTCCGGTCTTCGTGCTCCACGACCCTGTTCGCGACGAGGCCTCGTACTTCGGCGAGCACGTCACTCGCGCGGCGCGCATCGAACCCGTGGCACCTCCCGGTGCGGTGTTCGTCACCGAAGCATTCGCGGCGCTGCTAGCGCTCGAGCGGCCCGACGGGTACGTCTGCGAGTACGTCGGTCGCGTACCGACTGCGAAGTCGTTCGGGCCGATGCCGATGTACCTGCTGCGCCGAAACTTGCCCGCCGCGCCGACCTGAACCGCGTTGGAGCTGCTCAGGCATGCCGGACCGGACTTCGCAGCGTGAGCGCGAAAGGGTCGGTGTGGCCACCTTCCGACTCTGCTCCCCGAACGGTCAGTGGCGGGTGCTGACATGGCGGCCGGTTGTCAAGGGTGTCATGCGGCGATAGGATTCTCTCACCGACGCGGGGTGGAGCAGCTCGGTAGCTCGTCGGGCTCATAACCCGAAGGTCGCAGGTTCAAATCCTGCCCCCGCCACCAAGGAAATGCCAGGTCAGGCCCGGTCCCTAGGACCGGGCCTGCGGCGTTCTGGGGCCTCTG
>JBBQMG010000029.1:0-31513 GCA_038328705.1 Acidimicrobiales bacterium
CTATCACGGTCGTATCGCTGCAGTTGCTGCTGCAGCCCGTGAAGCAGGTTTGGAGTTCTGATGGCCGCCCCCTCGAATTACGGCAACAATCGCAACGAAGAGCGCGCCCCGGACCCCAACGGGCTTCGTGAGTCACGCGTCATCTCCATCAACCGCGTCGCCAAGGTCGTCAAGGGTGGCCGTCGCTTCTCCTTCACCGCTCTGGTGGTCGTCGGCGATGGCAATGGTCGCGTTGGCCTCGGCTACGGCAAGGCCAAGGAAGTCCCGCTGGCCATCCAGAAGGGGACCGAAGAGGCCAAGAAGAACCTGTTCGATGTCGCTCTCGCCGGCAGCACCATCACCCACCCGGTCATCGGTATCAACTCCGCTGGTCGCGTGATGATGAAGCCCGCCGCTCCCGGTACCGGCGTCATCGCCGGTGGCGCAGCTCGCGTCATTCTCGAAGAAGCCGGCATCCACGACGTGCTGTGCAAGTCGCTCGGCTCGTCGAACTCGATCAACGTGGCTCGCGCCACGATCAACGGCCTGATGTCGCTGCAGCGCCCCGACGAAGTTGCGGCTCGCCGCGGCCTCGCCGCAGAGGACTTCGTCCCCAAGGGTGTATTGAAGGCGTACAACGAGCGCAAGAAGCAGACGAGTGCAGGGGAGACCCACTGATGCGGTCCGACAAGAACTACGACGGCCCCACCTTCACCGTGCGCCAAGTGCGCTCGGCCATTGGTAACAAGCCCAAGAACCGCGGCACACTGCGCGCTCTGGGTCTGCGCAAGATCGGCGACACCAACGTGCTGCCTGATCGCCCGGAGATCCGTGGCATGCTCGCCCGTGTTCCGCACCTCATCGAGGTCACGGAAAACGCCGCCACTGACACGAAGGCCGTGAGCTGACATGCGCGTTGACGAACTCGCTCCCGCACCAGGGAGTACCAAGAACAAGAAGCGCGTTGGGCGCGGTATTGGTGGCAAGGGTGGCAAAACTGCCGGCGCCGGTACCAAGGGCCAGAAGTCGCGTGGTCGTGGCAAGGTGGCACGTGGCTTCGAAGGCGGCCAGATGCCGCTCAAGCAGCGCGTGCCGAAGTTGAAGGGTTTCAACAACCCGTTCCGAGTGGAGTACTCCCCGGTCAACCTCGACCAGCTCAACGAACTTGCCGAAGGTACTGTCACCCCTGAGGTGCTGGTTGCTGCCGGTCTGGTTCGCAAGGGCACGCTCGTGAAGGTTCTCGCCCGAGGCGAGATCTCCGTTGCGGTCAACCTCACTGCACACGCTGTTTCGAAGGCTGCTGACGCAGCCATCACTGCTGCAGGCGGTAGCGTCACGCTCCTGCCGTCGCCGTACAAGCAGGGTCGCCCGCCGGTCAAGGGCAACCAGTTCACCAACCGCTGATGCTCGTCGCCGTTCCGGCGTCGAATCGAAACCTCCTGGGAGCCAGCCCGTGTTCTCCAACTTGAAGAATGTCTTCAAGGTGCCCGATCTGCGGAACAAGATTTTGTTCGTCATGGCGATGGTCGCCGTGTACCGCGTTGGCGTTGCCATTCGTGTGCCGGGCATCGACGCCGATGCGGTTCGTCAGTTCAAGGCTTCGGCCAACACGCAAGGTGCGCTGGGGTTCTTCAACCTGTTCAGCGGCGGCGCGTTTGCCAGCTTCAGTATCTTCGCGCTCGGCATCATGCCGTACATCACCGCCAGCATCATCATGCAGGTGTTGGGTGTCGTCATTCCCAAGCTGGAGAAGTTGCAGCAGGAGGGCGCATCAGGCCAGCGCAAGATCACGCAATACACGCGCTACTTGGCCATCGGCATCTCCACTCTGCAGGCAACAGCGCTGACGTTCATCTTCGGCAACGGAAACGGCAACGCGTTCTTTGGCGCGGCGCAGAACTTTCCGCAGAACCTCAAGTTGCTGCCCGATGGCATGTTCCCGCGCGGGTACCTCGTCATCATCACTCTGGTCGGCGGCACGGCAGTGCTGATGTGGATCGGCGAACTGATCAGCCAGCGCGGTATCGGCAACGGTATGAGCATGGTGATCATGGCCTCCGTGGTCAGCAGCCTGCCATCTGGCTTCTACAACGTGTTCGTGGAGAAGAACTGGTTCGTGTTCATGCTGCTGTCGCTGCTGTGTATCGGCATCGTGATCGCCGTCGTGCGCGTCGAGCTTGCGATGCGCCGGATTCCGGTGCAATTCGCGAAACGTGTGGTCGGTCGTCGGCAGTTCGGCGGACAGAGCACCTACATTCCACTGAAGGTCAACCAGAGCGGCGTGATTCCTATCATCTTCGCCAGCTCGGTCTTGTTGCTGCCGGTCCTGGCGACCAACCTGTTGGGCAGCTCCGCCGCCGGCTCGTGGCGCTTCAAGGTTCAGCAGTGGGTCGACGGCAACCTGGTCAACGACCACGGTCTGGTGTACATCTCACTGTTCTCGGTGATGATCATCGCGTTCGCGTACTTCTACAACTCGATTGCGTTCGACCCCATCCGTCAGGCCGACCAGATCCGTCGCCAGGGTGGCTTCATTCCTGGTGTTCGGCCCGGTCCGCAGACAGAGCGCTACCTCGGCAAGGCCGTCAACCGCATCACGCTTCCCGGCGCCGTGTTCGTTGCCGTGATTGCGATCATGCCCTACATCTTGCTGTGGGCCTTCGACGTGCGGAACTTCCCGTTTGCCGGTACCACCGTCCTGATCGCTGTGGGCGTTGCCCTCGAACTGATGCGCCAGATCGACGGCCAGCTGATGATGCGCAACTACGAGGGCTTCCTGAAGTGATCCCGGGCGCCCGGCTGATCTTGCTCGGGCGCCAAGGCGCTGGAAAGGGCACCCAATGTGTGCGGCTATCGCGCCATTTCGTCGTGCCGCACATCAGCACGGGCGACATGCTGCGGGCCGCTGTGCGAGAAGGAACTGAGCTGGGCATCATGGCCAAGCGGGTCATGGACGAAGGTGGTCTTGTCGGCGACGACATCATGGTCGGCCTGGTCCGTGAGCGGCTCGGCCAGCCCGATGCCGTCGGGCGTGGTTACATTCTCGACGGCTTTCCGCGCACGGTCGGCCAGGCGGAAGCGCTCGACGTGATCAATGCGGTGCGACCGATCGACGTTGTCCTCGATCTCGATGTGCCACGTGAGATGGTGATGCATCGCCTCACCTCGCGACGTGTGTGCCGTGACTGCGGCACCAACTATGTGGCGGTCGGTGAAGAGAAGTTGCCCTGGATCTGCGAGGTCTGCGGTGGTGATGTGATGCATCGCGACGACGACACCCCGGAGGCGATCGCGCACCGCCTCGATCTCTACGAGGAGCAGACCTCGCCGCTGATCGAGTTCTACCAGCGCGATGGTCGGTTGGCCATCGTCGATGGTGTGGCGTCCACTGACGAAGTGTTCCGACGACTCACGGCCGCCGTCGAGGCCGCGCGTCGCCCAGGCTGACCAATGATGTGTGCGCGTGGCAGGTTCGGCCGGGGCGGCATACCTCGGCGCACACCCGATGAGCTACGCGAGATGCGTGCTGCAGGTCGTGTTGTAGCCGAGATGCACTACGAGATCCGCGCTGCGGCGAAGGCCGGCGTCACCACTGCAGCGCTCGATCGCGTGGGGCGCGATGTGCTCGAGCGCCGCCACGCCGGCTCCAACTTCTTCGGGTACCACGGGTTTCCTGGGGTCATCTGCGCGTCGGTGAATGACGAAGTGATTCACGGCATCCCAGGTTCACGGGTGCTCGAGGACGGCGATCTGCTCTCCATCGATTGCGGTGCCATCATCAACGGCTGGCACGGTGACGCCGCATTCACGATGGGCATCGGCACGGTTTCTCCGGAGGCAGAGCGCCTGATGGAGACGGCTGATGCTGCGCTGGCCGCCGCCATTCGCGAGATGCGTCCGAAGCGCCATCTCGGTGATGTCGGCGCTGCCATCGAACTGGTGGTGGCGAAGGCGGGCTACGGCAATCCACACAACTACTGCGGCCACGGCATCGGACAAGCAATGCACGAAGATCCCGATGTCGAGAATCGCGGCAGGCCTGGGCGCGGACCCGAGCTTTTGTCAGGCATGGTGTTGGCGATCGAGCCAATGCTGCTGGCCGGTGGCAGCGACGACGTCCATGAACTCGACGACGACTGGACCATCGTGACTGCCGACGGCTCGCTGGCGGCCCACGTCGAGCACACCGTGCTCGTCGGCGACAACGGCCCCGAGATCCTCACCCGTCTCTAGCCCGAGTCCAATGGAGGGTTCCAACACCTGCCCAGGTCGTTGGAACCCTCCATTGGAGGATTTTTGTAGCAACGATGCTGCGTGTGGGGGGTGTCGCGCGGTCAGTGGTGACAACCAGTCAGTCTTTGTCGTTCGGCCATGGCGCGCTCACCAGTCGTTCATCTACACGTCATCCGACAGCCGTACCATCACGTCGCTATGAGCGCTGCCAACTCCCTCAACGGCTCAGCACTGAACGGCCATCATCCGAACGGCAGCGTCCTCAACGACGCAGGGACGACACAGGCAGCCGTCACGATGGATGACCCGGTCAGCCAGCACAAGCGGCTGACAGCGGAGATCGAAGCAGCGACAAACCGGGCTCTTGCGGCCCGTGCACGGCTCGCCGCCCGCGAAGCCGACGTCCGGACCGCGCTCCAGGTAGAGGTCTCCGCGTCACGCGCATTGATCGACGATCTCGAACGGCAACACATTGCCGCCATTGAGTTGGTGCGCGATGCGTCGCAGAGCGAGGTGGCTCGGATCCTGGCCGAGGCTCGGGAGCGCGCTGCGGGCCTGCAGGGGCCGTCGAGTGTCGCCTCACAGGGTGCCGACGGTGACCGCTGAGCCGCTGTCCGCAGCGCGGCCCTCGCTGTCGCCGCGTGCGAGCGTCGCACTGTTGACCTTGCAACTGCGCAGTGTACTGCAGGACGCTGCCGCGGCCGAAGCCGATGCCGATGCGATGAGCGGCGATGCAGTCGCCGAAATGCTTGTTCGCTTGCAACCCTTTGTCGAGCAGCGCCGACGGACGCTGGATGACGCACTTGCGCGGGAGAGGGCTGCGGCCGCCGCTTTGATCTCTGCTGCACGCCGAGAAGCGGAGGTGATCGTCGCGATGTCGAGCACGCCGCGCGAAGGTATCGCGGCGCGTGTGGCCGCGATCGTCGGTGTGGAACTGGCTTCAGGTCCAGTGCTGGCGCCTGAGCCGCTCATTGAACTGGTTCCTTCGGAGCCCCTTGTCGTCGAGCCGCCGGTGGAAGCAATCATTGTGGAGCCACTCGCAGTTGAACCCGCAGTTGCCGTCGGGCGAGATGTCCTTGCCCGACTGGATCTGCAGCTGCGGGCATTGATGAGCGAAGTAAAGTCGGCTGAGGCAGAAGCAGCGGCCGTCGAAGTCGAGTTCGAGCGCCTGGTGTCGGAACACCGTGCGGCGAGGGTCGAGGCCGAGCGTGTGGCGCGTGCCAACTGCGGGGCTCAGCTGACGGCGGCACGTCATGCGGCCGCCCGCAGAATCGCAACCGCACATCAGGAGGCGGCGGCACTGTTGGCTCCGATGGACGACAGGCTGCCGGAACCACTCGTGCCCAGTTGGTCAACGGATCTCGTGCCTGCACCGGCCGCACCGGCGCTCGCGCAGAGTGGTACCTCGGCCGTCCAGCCCGCCAACTCCTTCATGCTGGACGCCGACGCGTTCGCACGCATCGTGGCAACCGTGCTTGCCGCGGTGCTCGACGACCGATTGTCCCGGTTCAACGGAGGGGCAGCGCAACAGCCGACAATCGTGATCAGCGCACCGGTCGCGGAGCCGCAGTCCTTTTGGCGTCACGCACGCCACCTCGACGTTCTGCTTCTCGCCTTCGCAGCGGTCATCGTCCTCGTCCTGCTCGCAGCGTGGATGGCATAGGCGCAGCGCAATGGCCCCGACATTCATCACGGTTCCATAGGCCGGTCACCGGGCGTTCATATGACCGTCATTCCGCACTCCTATTCTCAAATCTGCATGGAGACCGCGCCGCCGAACCCTGTTGTCGAGGCACTGTCTGCTCCCTCCAACGATCGAATCGACACCTTCTTCACCACGCTGAGAAGGGAACAAGCGAGCTTTCTTGACGCAATCGGGAACGCCCGAGCGGCGCTCGGCGATGGATCAGGTCAGCTTGCTCACGTGGCTGCGATCCACTGCAACCTGACCCGTCAGTTCTTCGATGCGCAACGAGCGATCCTCGCACGACGGGCCGATGTCGATGTGGAAGTCACCCGAGTCCTTGCTGCTACGCGCGGAGCGGCACAGCTCGAGGGCAATGAGCTGGGTCAGCTCATTGACGACGCATTCGAGCCCGGCGCGCCGGACAGCGCGGCCGCAGAACGGCAGCTCGCATCACTGCTCGACGAGTGGTGGGTCGCGGAGAACCGAGAAGGCCTCGCGGTCATCAACGACGCGAATGCCCGGGTAGCGGTGCGACTTCACGTTGCGGGTCTCGACATCAAGTCCGAGCACGTTGCCGTCGTGGCGCCGAAGGTGGCGCCGAACGTGCGGCCTGCGGAGAGCGCGCTGCCCTCTCACGTCCTGTCGTCGATCGAGTCCGTGCGAGTCGACGATCTCGATGCGCTGCTCGAGACGCTGTCGCGTCAACTCGCTCAGGGTGATGCCGCTGCAGTGGTGGAGCAGCCGGCGGACAGCATGACACCGCTGCTCGGCGAGATGATCATTCGCCTCGGTGGGCTGGCTTTGCCGGAACCGAAGCCGGCCCCCGTGACCGACAACCGTTCGTTCTGGTCCGACCGGTCGACACGCTCGGCGAGCGGCAAGCGAGGCGGACTTCGCGCGGCACTCGTCCATGCAGTGCTGCCGATCACGGCAGTGACGTCCGGGCTCGTGCTCGTCATGGCCTGGATCGGCTGATCGTCATGGCCGTACTGGACGACACGCGAGAGATGGATCCGGTGACAACCGTTCCCGCGTTGCCCGAGGCAGACACGCCCGCGCCCAAGCCGCGCGACGTGTCGACCCGCCGTGGTCTCGGCGACCGCATCTTCCGCGGCGGTGCGTCGCTGAGTGGTGTGCTGGTGCTGTCTGTCATGGTTGCGGTGGGTCTCTTCCTGTCGATAGAGGCGACGCAGGCGCTGCGCTCCACCGGCGTGTCGTTCTTCACGACGAGCGAGTGGCAGCCAGATCGCAACAAGTTCGGCATCGCCGCGGTACTGCTCGGCACGGTCGTCATTGCGTTCGTCGCGGTCGCGATCGCGCTTCCGATCTCGATCGGTACAGCTTTGTTCATCACAGAAGTCGCCCCCACCTGGTTGCGCTCGACACTCGTCGCGCTCGTCGATCTCATGGCTGCCGTTCCCAGCGTCGTCTACGGCCTCTGGGGTCTGTTTCTGCTGCAGGGCCAGCTCGTCGGCGTCTCGCGCTGGATCAACGCGTGGCTCGGCTGGATTCCGATCTTCAACGTCGCCGGTGCCGACCCGCATAGCCCGCTGTCGAGCGCCTCGGTGTACACGGCGTCTGCGTTCATCGCTGGTGTCGTCGTGGCAATGATGGTGATGCCGATCCAGTGCGTTGTGATGCGCGAGGTCTTCTCCCAGGTTCCGCTCGGCGAGCGGGAGGGTGCCTACGCGCTCGGCTCGACCCGTTGGGGCATGATCCGAGTCGTCGCCTTGCCCTTCGGGCGCGGCGGCATGATCGGCGGCACCATGCTCGGCCTCGGTCGCGCACTCGGCGAAACGATCGCCGTGCTGCTCATCATCTCGCCCCGGTTCGACATCAATCTGCACATCCTCGAAGCCGGAGCGAACTCCGTGTCCAGCCTCATCGCGCTGCGCTACAGCGAGGCCTCCGGATTCGGCCTGTCCGCGTTGATGGCTGCGGGTCTTGCGCTGTTCGCCGTCACGCTCGTCGTCAATTTCACCGCCTCCTGGTTCGTCGCCAGGTCGCGCTCCGGCGCGAGCAGCGAAGCATGACCGCGCTGATGGACGACCTCGCGACGTCGACTGCCACACCGCCTGCCGGCACGGCGATGCCTTTCGTGACGACGTCGCCGTTGACGACCCTGCCGGATCGGCGGGACGCTGCAGGGGTACCGCAGCACCGACGGGTTGTCGGGCACATCTCCCGCCATGACGTGATGGTGATCGTCGGCGCGCTCATCAGCGCGGTCGCGACGACGATGCTCGTGTTCGGTCGCTTCACCCCGTTGGATGGCCAACCCGGCTTCACAGTCGTGGCGTTCGTGCTCTTCCTCGCCATCTACGCGGTGCTGGTCTCGCTCACCGAGAGCCTGCCCGCCGTCGTCGATCGGGTGATGACTGCATTGCTCGCGACAGCCGCGATCGTCGCGCTCGCAGCGCTGTTCTCGGTGGTCGTGTTCGTGCTCTGGCGCGGTCGCGAAGCGCTATCCAAGCCGAACTTCTATTTGGAGGACCTCAGCGTCACGGGCCCGCTCGACCCGCTGGAGGTTGGTGGCATCCTGCACGCAATTGTCGGCACGCTGGTCATGACGACGATCGCTCTGATAATCACCGTGCCGCTCGGGCTTGCCTGTGCCGTGTACCTCACCGAGGCGAAGGGTCGGGGGGCAAACCTCGTGCGTACGGTCGTGACTGCGATGACAGCGCTGCCATCGATCCTCGCCGGCCTGTTCATCTTCGCGACCTGGATCCTGATCCTGGGCAATCAGCGATCGGGGCTCGCAGCGTCGATCGCGATCAGCATCATGATGCTGCCGATCATCATCCGATCGGCCGATGTTGTGCTGCGGCTGGTGCCGGGCAACCTGCGCGAAGCGTCGGCGGCCCTCGGGGCGCCGCAATGGCGCACGGTGTGGCACGTCGTGCTGCCGACCGCGCGTACCGGCCTCACCACTTCTGTGATTCTCGGTGTCGCCCGCGGTGTCGGCGAGACCGCCCCAGTGCTGTTGACGGCCGGCTTCACGGCGACGATGAACGCCAACCCGACGAAGAACCCGATGGTTTCGCTGCCGCTTGCCGCGTACGAACTCGTGCGCTCGCCGCAACCTGAGCTGATCGCCCGCGGGTTCGGCGCAGCCGCTGTGCTGATGATCCTTGTGCTTGCGCTCTTCACCGTGGCACGCATCTTCGGTGGTCGCCCGGCTGGCCGCCTGTCGAAACGGCAAGCAAAGCGAGCTGCTGCCCGGTCCACTGCAGACCTTGCGCGATTTACGAGCCGCCAGGAGGGTGTGTCATGAAGCAGCAACGATTCGCGGGGGCCGCAGTAGTGATCGCCGGTGTCGTGCTCGCGTTGACGTGTGTGCCGACGCCGACGCAGGCCCGTGACAGCTACCAGCGCATCTCGGGCGAGGGTTCGTCCTGGGCGGCAAACGCGATCGACGCGATGCGCGTGAACGTGCGGCAGTTCGGCATGACCGTCGACTACAACCCGAGTGGTTCCAGTGCTGGCCGCAAGAACTACCTCAACGGCACAGTCGACTTCGCTGCATCGGACATCCCGTTCCAGTTCCAGCCGGAGGATGGCTCCGCCCCAGAAAACCCAGCTCCTGGGACCTACGCCTACATCCCCGTCGTCGCCGGTGGAACGGCATTCATGTACAACCTCAAGATCAACGGCAAACGGGTGACGAACCTGCGGCTGTCGGGTCAGAACGTTGCCAGGATCTTCACCGGCGAGCTGACGGTGTGGAACGATCCGGCGCTCGTTGCTGACAACCCGGGCTTGGTGCTCCCAGCGCGAACGATCGTGCCGGTCGTGCGCTCGGACGGCTCGGGATCCAGTGCTCAGTTCACGAAGTGGATGATCAGCCAGTACCCACAGATCTGGAACACGTTCTGCGACAAGTCGGGCCGTGCGCCCGCCTGCGGGTTCACGTCCTTCTATCCGACGTTACCTGGCATGATCGCCCAGGGGGGTGACCTCGGCATCGCCGGCTACGTCAGCCAGGGGTTCGCCGAGGGGGCGATTGGCTACGTCAACTATTCGTACGCGCTCGGTTCGCAGTTCCCGGTGGCGAAGGTGCTGAACAACGCTGGCTTCTACACCGAGCCGACACCTCAGAACGTCGCAGTGTCGCTGCTCAAGGCGCAGATCAACACCAACGAGGCCGATCCGACGGTGTACCTCACGCAGAATCTCGACGGCGTGTACAGCGACACCGACCCGCGCAGCTATCAGCTGTCGTCGTACTCCTACTTCATCCTGCCGACTGTCGTGGGTGGTCAGTTCAACGCCGAGAAGGGCAAGACTCTTGCGGCGTTCGCGTATTACGCGATGTGCCAGGCGCAGCAGCAGTCGGCGTCGCTTGGTTACTCGCCGATGCCGATCAACCTGGTCCAGGCCAGTTTCGATCAAATTCGCAAGATTCCCGGAGCGGTCGTGCAGGACATCGACATCTCGACGTGCAAGAACCCGACCTTCGCGGCCGATGGGTCGAACCTGCTCGCTGACACGGCACCGCAACCCAAGTCCTGCGACAAGCAGGCTCAGGTCAGCCAGTGCCCGGATGGCACCGGTGGCATGTCGAACGTGCAGACGGCAGTGAAGTCCGGCGGCGACCCGGCCGCACCGACCGCGACCGTCCAGCCACCGACGGCAAGTACCGCGCCGCCCGCGGGTGGTGGCGGGGCCACCGGTGGGGGTGCCACCGGCGGCGGAGCCATTGGTGGCGGTGGCACCGGTGGGGGTGCCACTGGTGGCGGTGCCACCGGCGCCACACTCCCCGGGGCCGTGACCGACAGCACAATTGCGGCCGGCGACCCGACACTGCCGGGTGACACCGTGCCAGTAGTGCCCGGCCTCGGCGAACCGGGCGACATCTCGGTGGACGGCTGCGATCCCGACGCCGGGTGCGGCGCGCAAGCAGGCGTGGCGCAGGTGGAAGTCGGTGCCATCACGACCACCACGCTGAAGGCTGAACCAGGCTCGCTTCCGCTCATTCTGCTCAACATTGTGCTCGTGCTCGGCCTGATCGTCGGGCCTCCACTTGCGTGGAAGCACTTCTCACGGAAGTCGCCGGCGTGACGCGCCATCGGTATCCGAGCGCGTCGTTCGTCGGGGCGATCGCGCTGGTCGTCCTTGGCGCTTCGCTGTTCGCCGGGTCGTTCGCGGGCACCGATCCGATCGTGTCGGCTGCGGCGGGAGGCGCAGGCAGTCAAGGCTTGGACACGTCGCTGCCGATGACCGATTCGGCCTTGACCGTTCGAGGCCGCGGCCCGTTCGACAGCCTGTCCCTGACGGTGAATCAGACGCAGCAGCTCGCCAATCAGGCGGTGTCGATCACGTGGACCGGTGGCGCGCCGACGTCGAGCGAACGCGGCCGCTTCACCGCCAACTTCCTGCAGATCATGCAGTGCTGGGGTGACGACGACGGCACGCACGCCGATAACCCCGGCCCGCCTCCGGAGCAGTGCGAGCAAGGCGCTGCGTACGCGGACCCGTCCGGCCCGCCGACGACGCTCTTCGGCGACGGCACCACGATCAGTCGCATCATTTCGCGCACCGACTGGGGGAACTACGACCCGAATGTCGGCGTCGTGTACCCCGGTGACAAGGCCGTATGGCTTCCGTTCCGCGCCGTGGATGGCACGGTCGTCGACATCCAGACCGACCCGACCTACAACCCCAACGTCGGTAGCAGCTTTTGGGCCAATCCCTACTTCAACTCGATCACGACCAACGAGGTCCCTGGCGCAGTCACAGCCGCGGACGGCACGGGGGCAGAGCTGTTCCAGACCGTCACTGCGAACGAGTCGTCGGGCCTCGGTTGCGGCCGCAAGGTGCAGCCCGTCGGGGACAGCTTCGTCGCACCGAAGTGTTGGATAGTCGTGGTTCCGCGCGGCGATCAGGCGTTGGAGAACGTCGGCACGCCGAGTCTCGGGTTCGGTGGTCTCGCGCCGGTCGCGACGTCGCCCGTGTCACCCGCCGCGTGGGCTCATCGGATTGCGATCCCGATCGACTTCAAGCCGCTGGACTTGTCCTGCCAGTTCAGCGATACCCAACGACGGCTCGCGGGCAACCAACTGGCTGTACCCGCCGTCGCCAGTTGGCAGCCACAGCTGTGTGGCCCTGGCGGCCTGCCGCCGTTCGACTATGCACCGGTCGCCGATGGCACAGCGCGGGCGCTCCTCACGCAGGGGACCCAGGGTGGCCCAGGGATGGTTGTCGTGTCGCGGCCGATCTCGCCGGATGTGCTCGCACCCGACAAACCGGTCGTGTACGCACCCTTGAGCGTGTCGGGTGTGGTGATTGGCTTCAATGTCGAGCGGATACCGCAGATCGGAGCAACCTCGGAGCTGCCCTACGAAGGGCTACGCGTCGCCGAGCTCAACCTGACTCCGCGACTGGTCGCCAAGCTGCTCACCCAGTCGTACGGCGTCGCCGTCTCGATCGTGGCGCCGCCACCGTATCCATGGATCGCGACCAATCCGTCGAACATGAGCCTCGATCCGGAATTCCTCCAGTTCAACCCGGAATTCTCTCTGCTGTACGTGTCCAACGGCAAGACCTTCAGCAGCCTGCAACTGCCGGCCGGCAACTCCGACGCCGCACAGCTGATCTGGGAGTGGGTGTTCGCCGACCCGGAGGCCTCGGCGTTCCTTCGCGGCGAGTCGGACCCGTGGGGCATGACCGTGAATCCGGTGTACAACACGGAAGCGTCGGCGAACCCGACCGGAATCGCGTTCGGCTCGCCGTTGCCGGACTCGTTCCCGAAGGCCGATCCGTACTGTTACCAGGCGCCAGGGCAGGGGCCGGGCGGGAAGATCTTGCCGCCGACCTTGTGCGGCACCGACTGGATGCCGTACCGCAGCGACTTTGTCAGCACCGCTCAGGTGACACGCAGTGCGGCCGACAAATCGCGCGTGATCAACAACCCGCTCGCGGAGAACTCGAGCCAGGTGTGGAAGCAGTCGCCGACGCAAATCATCGGGACCAAGGCGATGCTGGCAGTCACGGACACGCCGTCGGCGGTTCAGTACGGCTTGCAGGTCGCCCGACTCAGCCGCGCCGGCGACAATGGATCGGGCCGGGAGTTCGTTTCACCCGATGACGCAGGTCTTGCGGCTGGTGTCGCGTCGATGCAGCCGAGCGGGGTCGAAGGCGTGCTCGCACCGAACCCGACGGCCACCAGTGCGGGCGCGTATCCGCTCACCGCACTCTCCTACGGGGCGGTTTCACCGCTGTCGCTCGATCCTGCCGCACGCAGTGACTTTGCGGCGTTCATCGACTACGCCACCGGCGCCGGCCAGGTGCCAGGTGCCGGTCTTGGGCAGCTGCCGCCCGGTTACCTGCCGATGCCCGAGACACTGCGGACACAAGCGACCGCTGCCAGCGCGAATGTGCGCACGCTGCAGCTGTCGGCCGCGACAACGACAACGACGACAACGAGAACGACAACGACAACGACAACACCAGCAACTGCGCCGGCAGTGTCGCAGTACTCACCCAATACGAACCGGCCGCCGAGCAACACACGGACTCCGACCCAGACGTCCCCGCCGAACGAGACTGTCGTGACCGACACCATCGTTGTCACCGACTCGACGCTGGCATGGGTACCGACGACCACTGTGGTCGCTGGAGCGATGACGACGACCGTGCTGCCGGCAATCACTCGACCGGTGCAGGCGGCCCGCCTGAGATACGCGGTACCTGGCCTGGGGTTGATGGCGATGGGCTCTGCGCTGGGCGCGCTCGAGATCACGAAACGCCCGCGGCGCGGCGCGCCCGGCGCGCCGCAGGGCGATGACGACCCGCTCGGGAACGGGGATGTCAGATGACCCCACTCCGACGGAAACTGATGGCAGCCGTCCTCGGCGGCATCCTCGCCGCGATCAGTGGCTTCGCCAGCGGTGGAGTCGTCGGCGCCACTGCACCGCCGAACACGCCACCTGACACGAGTGAGGTGGTGGCGCGCCGTTCGGGCGACGTGACGATCGTCGACGGCGATTCGCGAGCCATGGAGTTGCAGCGCGGCGGAAGTGCGACCGAGTTCGCGCTGGAAGCACCGCCCGCCGCGGCGTGCCCCGGCGACAGCGAGAACGACTCGTGGCGCGTGCAGACGTTCGTGATTCCCGCAGCAGACGATCCAGGGACGCTCGCATACACGGTCATCGGCCCGGTGGCGCAGTATCAGTGGGCGGTCTACGGAACCGACTACACGCCGGTGACGGATGCGTTCACGGTTGCCAACGACGTTGCCGGGATGCCCGCTCGCATTGCCGATTTCCGTCCCATGAGCTTTGGCGTCTTTGTCCCCGGCTCCGCTCCCGACGGTACGTATCGCATCGGGATCGCGTGCACCTGGTTCGGCGCGACCGCCGACTATTGGGACACCGAGATCGTGATCACCAACGACGCGACCGACCAGCCCGCACAGCTGACGTGGCGTCTCGCCGACGCGCCGGTCAACGCGCCGTCCGACGACAGCTCGGCGGTGTGGACGTGGGTGATCGTTGGCGCGGCTGTAGCGGCCACTCTCGTTGTCCTTGTCGCTTGGCGCCGCAAGGCAACCGCACCCACCGCCCTCGGTCGACGCCCCGTCGCCCCAGCCCATCGAACCCGATGAGACACCAGGAGTCGCTATGAACCCCCCCTTGACACGCCGACGTCGCATCGCCCGTGACGTTGCCGGCGCAGCCACCGTGGCGGCTGCCGCGATGCTGATCATTTCCTGCTTCGTCGCCTTCGGTGGGCAACGGCGCGCCGACGCGGCGGCTGCCGGAACTGCCCAGGTGCTGACGCCGGTCGGTGGCAATCTCACCGGCGGCGATGTCAATACTCTGTTCCTGTTGCGCCCTCCGTCGGTTGCGGCGTGCGCGGGCGACTCGGCCACCGGTGGCTTCCGAATCCAGAGCTACATGATCTCCGAGTCGATCAGCCCGGACACGCTGACGTTCAATTCGGGTGGCCCAGCGCCCGCCTCCGTCGGGTCACCTTTCCGCCAGCCGTTGTTCTCGGGTGGAAACCCATACGTCGACGGCAACACCGCAGTCGGCACTGGTGCACTTGTCGGCATCCCGACGTTCGACTTCACGGCGTGGGCCGGGTCGTACGGCGTCGATTCAGTGCCCGCTGGTAGCTACAACGTCGGCATCGCCTGCTGGGACCTGGCGAACCAGACGCTCGACAAGTACTGGAACGCCGTGATGACCTTCGCGTCCTCCGGCACGGCGCTGACGTGGTCGACGAGCGCCAGCTCGCCGACGACGACCACAACGGTGGCAGGCGCCGCGACCACGACGGTGGCAGGCGCGACCACCACGACCGTTGCCCGTGCGACAACCACGACTGTCGCCGGCGCGACAACCACGACTGTCGCCGGCGCGACGACCACGACTGTCGCGGGCGCAACCACGACCGTCGCCGGCGCGACGCCGACCACCGTCTTCAACTCGGGTGGCGGCGTCGGCTCGGGCGGCGGCGGTGGCTTCCCGACGACGGGTTCCTCCTCACTTCCCATCCTCGGCTGGGGTCTCCTGATGCTGTTCCTCGGTCGCATGACAGTCCTGCTTGGCCGACCGGTGCGGATGATCCCCAACGAGCGGAACTGATGCACGCAGTCACCCTGCAGCGGTCCGGCGACGCATCCGGACAGGGCCAGCCGGCGCCGTTCGCTGCGTACAGGCGACGAACGGCGAACCGTGGCCCGGTAGCCCCGCTGACCGGCCGCATGCAGGTGGTGCGCGCGACGCTCGTGCTGGTGCTCGTGCTGACCGGCAGCCTGCTGATGCAGTTGGTGATCATCAGCGATCGCCAGCAGGCCTCGGCCGAACGCCGGTCGTTCGACCGCTTCCGCAGCCAGCTCGCGACGGGTACCGCGCCGATCGGCCCGGCGGACCAGAACGGCGACGTGTTGAAGGCAGGCGACCCGGTCGCCTACGTCGAGATTCCGTCGATCGACGTGCATCAGGTCGTCGGTGAGAGCACCACGTCGGCAGTGCTTTTCAATGGTCTCGGCCATCGCCGCGACACCCCACTGCCGGGGCAGATCGGCACCAGCGTCGTCTTCGGACGGCGCAGCAGTTATGGCGGGCCGTTCGCGCGGATCTCGAACCTGGCGGCCGGCGCCGCGATCACGGTGACCACCGGCCAGGGAACGTTCGAATACAGCGTCATCGGTTTGCGCCGCGCCGGCGACCCAGTGCCTCCCGGTCCCGCGAAGGGCTCGGCGCGACTGGTGCTCGTGACCGCCGACGGATCCCCGTACGTCCCGAACGGCGTCTTGCGCGTCGACGCCGACCTCGTCGGGACAGCGGTGGGCGGCCCTGCTCGTCTGGTGACCGCCGCACAACTGCCCGCCCAGGAACGTGAGCTGGCCAGCGACACCCGAACCCTGTGGGCCTTGGCGTTCTGGCTGCAAGCGCTGATCGCCCTGTCGTTGCTGGCCGTGTGGGGTTGGCATCGCTGGGGCAGGGCCCAAACGTGGATCGTCCTTCTACCCGTACTGACGTTGGTGGGCCTCGCGGTTTCGCAAGAACTCGCGCGTCTGCTGCCGAACCTTCTGTGAGTGCTGAGGAGCCTTTCGTGAGCATCGAACCGTCGCTGCTGCGACCCATGACGAAGCCCGACCACCGGCACGAGGTGACGCTCGGCTCGTTCCCCGGCGCCACCGTCGTGCAACTGGTGCACGGCGACGCGCATCGTGCCGACGCGGTCGTCGGCGAACTGCACAGTGCGACCGTCACGGTGACGACGCAAAAGATCCTTGCGGAGGACGGTGACATCGCGTGGTCGTGGTTGATCGATGATCTCGATGGTGTCGTGCACAGCAGCGATCGCACGTGGACGATCCTGGACACGCCGGGAATCTCCGACTTCGGTGTGATGCTGCCTGCCAACGCAGTTGATGCGTTCCGCCGCGCCCTCGCCGAGATGCCGGCGCTGCGTGTCGAGCACCAGGCCGCTCGTCCGCACCCGCACCAGTCCGAGGAAGTCATTTTCGCGGCGCCACTGCTCGTGTTGCCCGCGGTCGTCGAAGCCACTCCGCACGAGATGGCGCACGTGCAACAGATCCAGCTGCCATCGCTGGAGCCAGCGCCGACCCTGCCGAATCCGATCGTCGCTCCGGCGCCGATGCCGACGACGCATGGCGAGGCGCATTCGACGCTTGCCGGCCTGGAGGCGCTCAGCATCTCCGCCTGGTTCGGTGACCATCAGGTGCTCGATCGGGTCACGCTCGAGATGCCTGCCGGTCAGGTGACCGCACTCATCGGCCCGTCCGGCTGCGGCAAGTCGACGTTTCTGCGCATCCTCAACCGCATGCACGAGATGATTCCGTCGGCGACGCTCGCCGGCGAAGTTCGTCTCGAAGGACATGACATCTACGAACCGGGCCGCAAGCTCACCGATGCGCGTCGTGAGATCGGCATGGTGTTCCAGAAGCCGAACCCGTTCCCGGCGATGTCGATCTACGACAACGTTCTCGCAAGCCTGCGTCTGACCGGCGTGAAGGCGAGCACTGCGATGAAGGACGAGATCGTCGAGTCGTGCTTGACGAAGGCCGGGCTGTGGTTGGAGGTGCGTGACCGGTTGCGCAATCCGGGCGGTGGGTTGTCCGGTGGGCAGCAGCAGCGTTTGTGCATCGCCCGCGCCCTGGCGATCAGGCCACGCGTCCTCTTGATGGACGAACCGTGCTCGGCGCTCGACCCGACTTCGACCCGACGCATCGAGGAGACGATCATGGAATTGGTCGACGAGGTGACGATCGTGATCGTCACTCACAACATGCAGCAGGCGGCACGCGTGTCGAATCGGTGTGCGTTCTTCCTGGCTGAACTCGGAACTCCGGGCTACATCGTGGAGCACGGCCCCACCGACGCGATGTTCTCGACGCCACAGGACCAGCGGACGCTCGACTACGTCATGGGACGATTCGGCTGACATCGAGACACTCGCATGACGAATCCTTCAGACAGCCTTGAGCTGTTCATCTGACGGACAATTCGCCGTCAGATTGACCTGTCATGGTTCCCAGGTACCGCTCAACGGGCGGGCGCTCGACACGACGAAGGGAAACAACACACCATCATGCGAACTTCAACAAAGTCCAAGGGTTTCGCGGCATTGATCGCGACCTCGGCTATCGCAGCCACATGCTTCAGCGGAGGAGGGGTCGTCAAAGCCGATCCCAAGCAGTACGACCAGCAGATCATCGGCGTCGGCTCGGACACCACCGAGAACGTCATGAATGCCATGGCTGGGTTCGAGAACGGCATCTGGTACACGCCGGTGCACGGCACGTCCAACAACCGCACCATCGTCTCCTGGGACGCAACGGCGAACGGCCTCACCACCACGTGCATCAGCACCAAGACCGGTGGTCCTTCGTTCAACCGTCCCTTCGGTTCCGGTGCCGGTCGCGCTGCTCTGATTTCGACGCTCACCGGTGGAACCACCTCCAACACCAACTGTGGTGCGGGTACTACGAGCGCCGGAGGCAACATCAGCTTCGCCCGTTCGTCCAGTGCCAGTTCTGTTGCGCCCCTCACTGGTGGCGCAGCCGTTGGCAACCTGGCGTACGTGCCGTTCGCGCTCGACGCGATCAGCTACGGCGCCTACCGCGCCAGTGGCACCGCCGTCACTGACCTGTCGACCACCGAACTGAACCAGATCTTCTCCACCGCCGGTGGCGTCGACATCGTTCGTGGCGCCAACACCACCCGCATCTATGGCTGCGGAATCAACCCCAGCTCGGGTACGGGTACCACGTGGCTCTCGAAGATCGCCGTGACGACAGCCAACACCACGTTCTGCGATGGCCTCATCAACCCTGCCACGTCGGCAGCGTTCGGGCCCTCACCGGAGAACGACGGTCAGGCTCTCGTTGACCGAGGCAATGCCGCACAACTCGCCAATGCCGGCTCGCAGGTCGTCATCGGCTTCTCGGCCGGTAACTACATCGGCAAGGCCAACTTGGTCGCCAACGGTGGCATGCCCTCGACGGTGATCATCGGTTCGATCAGCAACATCGCTGGCGGCGTGCAGCCGGTGCTTGGTAGCGGTTCCAACCGGACACCCAACCCGCTCTATTTCGTGGCGTCGAACACGTTCACCCGCCTGCTCTACAACGTTTTCCCCGACAGCGTGATCAACAGCGGGAACCCGAACTCGTTCCCTGACCTCAAGCAGATCTTCAAGGGCAACAGCACGACGGGCAACACCAACCCCGACAGCCTCTGCGCCCGGTCGGCCCTGATCACCAGCTTCGGGTTCCTCACCATCCCCAACTGTGGTGACACGACGAGGGTCCAAGGCGCCTGAGTACGTCGCGCACATCGATAGACACCGAATGCACTCACACAACAACAACTCCTTCACACAAGAACGACACAGTCACCTGAAAGGGACAAATCACTCATGAGTATCAATCACAAGTCCAAGCGGCTCGCCGCAGCGATGGTGGCAATGACCGCCGTCGCTGCGGGGATGTTCGCCACGCCTACCGACGCATTGGCGCCCAACACTGCTCCGAACGGGCTCGTCACCATGACGCCCGCCAACGGCACCGGTAACTCCACGTTCGGGTTCCTCGTCCCCGGCGGCGCAGCCTGCGCCGGCGATTCGGGAAGCGGTGGCTACCGCGTGCAGTCCTACATCACCAACACCATTGACTCGTCGCAGTTGACGTTCAATGCTGCCGGCGAACCGGTAGCTCCTTCGGGCTACGCCGTGCCGCTGTCGAATGGCGGCACGCCGTACAGCAACCAGAACACCGCGAATGCCACCGTCGCCGGTGGCACGGGTGCCATCCTCGTGGCGGGCACGGTGTTCGACGGGTTGAACACGCTCTTCCCGCAACCGACCACCTCGGGTGTGTACAAGATCGGTGTCGCTTGCACATTGGGTACCGCGATGACGAACTTCTACGAGAAGAACATCGCCATCACGGTGACCGGTGGCGTCGTCACGGCGTACGGCAACTTCGCCGTGACCACGCCGCCGACGGTGGTCAGCCCACTCGTCGCTGGTAGCGGCAGCCTCTCGGGTACCCTCACGGCACCGAGCCCGGCCCCGACGCCTGCGGTGTCGAGCTACACCATCACTGCCACTCCGACGGTCGGTGCACCGGTCGTCATCACGCAGCCAGGTCTCGCCTTTGCCTTCAGCGGTCTCACCAACGGTGTGACCTACTCGGTGGGAGCGACCGCGTTCAACGGTGCTAACAGTGCTCCGTCCGCAGCCGTGACTGGGACACCGTTCGATGTGAACGCCCGGCCGCCGGTCGTCTTGAACCCGGTCGTCCTCGGCCCGGTTTCGGCGACAGTCAGCTGGATCGCCCCGGCGATCACGCCGGACGCGGGCCCGTTCTACAACGTGATCGTGACCAACACCGTCACCGGCCTGCCGGCAGTCGGCGTGACAGTTTCGGCGCTCACCGCAGCCTCGACCAGCGTCTCGCTGACCACCCTCACCGCAGGTGCTTCACTGACCGTGTCGATCACTCCCGTGTACGCATTGCCCGCCACCAGCACGCCGGCCGCCACGCCGACGTTCATCGTGCTCGGCAACTCGCTGATCATCCAGGACATCACGGTCACCCGACCGCAGGGTGCCCTAGTCCTCACGCAGGTCTGCGGTGTGTACGGCGCACTTGACCTCGAGCCGGCTTCGCCCGGTTTCGCCCAACTGGCAGCCAAGGGTGCAACCACCGCTCCCGGTGCCCCAACCGGCCCGACCCTCGGTGCAAACGGCGCTGGCGGTGTCGACCCGAACTACACCAACGGTCTGTACCCCAGCCCGGCCAGCCCCACGTACCCGACCCACTGCAACATCAGCCTGGGGACGGCAACGCTCGTCACCACTGGTGCCGAAGCCGGTCAGTACTATGCGGCCAGCGGTCAGATCAACCAGGTGACGGTCTCCGACACCCGCGACGGTCAGAACGGTTGGACGTTGAACGGCACGATGAGCCCGTTCGTCAACAGCACCAACAGCGCAGTGACGTTCGGTAACAACTCGATGGGCTGGACCCCGAAGGTGAACGGCTTCTCGGTGGGCCAGGTCGTCACGGCTGCT
This sequence comes from Acidimicrobiales bacterium, assembly GCA_038328705.1. GTDB lineage: Bacteria > Actinomycetota > Acidimicrobiia > Acidimicrobiales > Ilumatobacteraceae > UBA668. The sequence goes on from JBBQMG010000029.1 coordinate 20,957, forward strand.
GCTCGAGTGCTGCCGAACGCCCCGGGCCTCGTGGCACCCACGACGCTTGCGTCGGCCACCACCGCCAGCTTGGGCATCGCTCAAATGGATGCACGGCTGCGGCTGCTCATCCCGGTGAGCGCTCCTTCAGGCCTCTACAACGCCACCCTGACGTTCTCCGTCGCCTGAGTCAGTAGTTCCTCAAAGTCCCCCAACACTGTGACGGTGGTGTGGGGTTGCTTCGGCAGCCTCACACCACCGCACGGGTTGCTAGCGAAGGCAGTTCAACTGAATGAATGTATGGCGTCGTTTCGTCCTCCCGGCCACCACCGTGTTGGTGGCCGTTGCCGCGTTTGCGGTCCCGCCGTTGCCGGCCGTCGCATCGGCGCCACCGCCGACCGACCCGGCACCCACAGCACCGGCGCCCACCGATCAGCCTCCGGCAGACCAGGAGGTGCAGAGCTGGGCACTGATCCCCGCCAACGATGTTCCGGACCGCGGTGGCAACCGGTCCAACCTGACGTACGTCGCCGATCCCGGCGCGGTGATCACCGACGCCGTCACCCTCATGAACCTTGGAACCGACGTCCTCACGTTTCGTGTCTTCGCGACCGACGCGTTCAACAATGCCGACGGCCAGTTCGACCTGCTGGTCAGTGACCAGAAGCCGGTGGATGTCGGCTCGTGGGTCTCGTTCCCACAGGAAATGATCACGGTGCCCGCCGGTAAGCAGGTCACCGTGCCGATCACCGTCACGATTCCGCCGGGCGCCTCTACAGGCGATCATGTCGGCGCAGTCCTCGCCTCCAGCCCGACCCTTGCCGTTGCTGACAACGGTCCAGTGATCACCGTTGACCGGCGCACGGGCACACGCATCTACCTCCGCGTCAACGGTCCGCTCTTCCCCGAGCTCGCTGTCACCAACGTGGGCACCACCTACCGCCAGGCTGCCAACCCGCTGGGTGGCTCTGCGCGAGTCACCTATCGGGTCGAGAACCGGGGCAACGTCCGCCTCAACGGAACGGCGAAGCTGACCATCGGCGGGCCGCTCGGCTTCGGTGAGCAGGAGATCGCGCTGGCCGATATCCCCGAGCTGTTGCCCGGCCAGCACGTCGAGTTGTCGACCGACATCGACGACGTGCCCGCAGGCTTCCGCAATTCGACGACAGTGAGCGTTCAGGCGGTCGGCTCGCCCGACCTCGGCGACGTGAAAGCGGTATCGAACAGCGATGTCACGTTCGCTCCGCCACTCTTCCTGCTCGGTGTTCTGCTCGTGTTGCTGTTCGGCTTGCTCGCGTTCCGCGCGTATCGCCGACGGCGCGCAGCTGGAGCACCGCCGGCCGAACAGGAGCCGGCCGAACTCGAGCCGGAGCACCAGACCGCGTGAAGCGATTTGCCGTTGTAGCGATGCTCGTTGCCGTCGCGTGGGGTGCGGTCGCGAACGCTGCACCCATTGTCAACGGTCCGACGGCGACCGCGGAGCGCCACGACGTCGAGCTCGGGTCGGACTTGCGCGTCACCGTGCAAGGGTTCCAGTCGCAGAAGGTCACGCTCGCGATCTGCGGGAACGAGGCTCGACGCGGCTCGGGCGACTGCAACATGACCTCGAGCATGGCGGAGGGTCTCGCGCCGGACGGAATGCCGACGGTGATCACCATGCGGGTGGCCGCACCGCCGACGCCGTGTCCCTGCCTCGTTCGTGTGTCGAGCGGGCTGGACGAAGAAGTCGCCGTCGCACCCATCCGGATCATCGGTCATCCGATCGCGCCCGTGGTTGACAGCCCGAACCTGAACGACCCGTTCGTGCTGACCATTCGCGCCGAGCCTGCTTCGAGCGGGGCGATGGGGTGGGTGCGTTCGAGTCTCGGCGGACCGGTGCCCTACCGAGTCACCGCGACGGTGCGCAATCGCTCGACCGTGCCGCTCGACGTCGCACGCCTCGCCGGCGCCGCGGGTCGCAGCGGTGGCGGGGATCTCGTCAGCTTCACGTTCGGCACGCCTGGGACGCTGCAACCCGGGCAGACGTGGACACAAATCGTCGCGGCGACCTTACCTGCCCCGTCGTTCGGCACGATGAAGTGGCATGTGAGCGCCACCACGACGGGCGCGCCTGTGACCGCTACCTCCACCACTGATCATCGGCCGTGGCTCTTGATCGTCATTGCGATGATCCTCGTGATCGACCTGACGTGGCTCGTCATGCGGTTCCTCGTCAGGCGTCACGCTCGTCGAACGTCCACCTCACCTCTGAGCGACCCCACCCACGACGACGGCGTTGCCGCCGAACACGGTGTGGCGGACCTTGCCGCGTAGCACGCGACCTGCGTAGGGGGTGTTGCTGCTCTTGCTGGCCAATTGCGCGGGCACCACGTTCCACTGCTGTGCCGGGTCGAACACCGTCAGGTTGGCGGGTTCGCCGACGGTGATGGGGCGGCCGTGACGGTCGGCTATGCCGGCGATGGACGCTGGTTGCCAGCTCATGGCAGCGACAATGGCCGACAGTGGCATGTCCAGCTCGGTGATTGCCAAGGCGAGAGCGGTCTCCAATCCCAACATGCCCGGCGGTGCTTCGTCGAGCGGCGCTTCCTTCGTGTGAGCCGAGTGCGGAGCGTGGTCGGTGGCGATGGCGTCGATGGTGCCATCGACGAGGCCGGCCTTGATCGCGTCGATGTCGGCGCGGGTGCGCAGAGGCGGATTGACCTTGAACAAGGGATCGAAGCCGCTGAGCTGCTCGTCGGTGAGCGTGAAGTGATGCGGCGCAGCCTCGGCAGTGACAGGCAAACCGTCCGCCTTTGCCTCGCGGACCAGCTGCACACTGCGCCCGGTTGACAGGTGCAAGAAGTGCATCGGAGCGCCTGTCAGCCGTACCAACTCGATGTCGCGAAACACCATCAGCTCCTCGGCGATGGACGGCCAACCGGGAAGACCCAGCCGACTACAGCACGCACCCTCGTGCATCACCGCCCCCTTGGTCAGCGACGACACTTCGCAGTGCTGGGCCAGCACGATGCCCAGCGGCCGCGCGTACTCCAATGCCCGCCGCATGAGCTGCGCGTCCTGCACTCCGTTGCCGTCATCGGTGAACACGTGCACGCCCGCAGCTGCCAGCTCGCCGTACGGCGCCAGCATCTGCCCCGCACGGCCAACGGTGATGCAGCCAGCCGGCAGCACCTCGCAGAACCCGGCCTTGCGACCCTGCGCACGCACGAAGTCGACGACCGCCACGCTGTCCTGCGCGGGGTCGGTATTCGGCATCGCGACGATTGCGGTGAAACCACCGAGTGCCGCAGCGCGGCTGCCGGTCTCGATGGTTTCGGCCTCCTCCATACCCGGCTCGCGCAGGTGCACATGCAGGTCGACGAAGCCGGGCGACACGATGCAGCCGGTTGCGTCGAGCACGGTGTCGGTAGCGCCAGCCGTCACGTCAGACCCGACGGCGCTGATGCGACCATCCTCGATGGCCACGTCGCCGACCCGTTGGCCGGTCTGGTCCAGCAGCGTTCCGCCGGTGATGACGATGCGGCTCATGATGCCGTGCCGTTCATGATGCCGTGCCCTTCATGATGCCGTGCCCTTCATGATGAGGTGCCCTTCATGATGAGGTCTCCGTTCGATTCAAGTCGCTGCCCGAACCGAGCAGCCAGAACAACACAGCCATCCGCACGGCCACCCCGTTGGTGACCTGGTTGAGGATCACTGAACCGGGAAGCTCACCGGGGTCGGCGACCATTTCCACTCCGCGGTTCATCGGCCCCGGGTGCATCACCAGCGCATGCGGCGCAAGGCGAGCGGCCCGTGCGGGCGTGAGCCCGTAGAGCGCCGAATACTCGTGCAGCGACGGCAGCAGCGCGTCGTCCATTCGCTCGCGCTGGACACGCAACAGGTAGAGCACGTCCAAGTCGGCCAGCAGCGAGTCGAGGTCGTGGCTGACCTCGACCGGCCACGTCTCCACGGCCGGCGGCAGCAGCGTCGGCGGCGCCACCAGCGTGACGTGCGCACCCAGCGCGGCGAACGCCTGCACATCGCTGCGCGCCACGCGACTGTGTTTGATGTCGCCGACGATGGCAATGCGCAGACCCTCGAAGCTGTCGTGGCGATTGAGGCTGGTGCGAATCGTGTAGCAATCCAGCAGTGCCTGCGTGGGGTGCTGGTGCCATCCGTCGCCCGCGTTGATGATGCTGGCATTGGTCCAGCGGGTGATCATCTGCGGGGCCCCGCTGCTCTTGTGGCGTACCACGAACGCATCGACACCCATCGCGCTGATGGTCTCGATGGTGTCGCGCAGGCTCTCGCCTTTGCTGACGCTGCTGCTCGAGACCGTGAAGTTCATCGTGTCCGCGCTCAGCCGTTTGGCCGCAGTGTCGAAGCTGGTGCGAGTGCGCGTCGAGTCCTCGAAGAACAGGCTGACCACGTTCTTGCCGCGCAGTGCCGGCACCTTTGGAATCGGTCGGCTGTTGATCTCCACCATGTGATCGGTGAGCTCGAGCAGATGGTGGATCTGGTCGGCCGTCAGGTCTTCGATGGACAACAGATGCTTCATCGGATCGTCACCCCTGCCTTGGTGGCGGCGACCAGTTCATCGCGACTGGTGGGAAGGTTCTTGCCGACGAAGTCGGGACGGATGGGCAACTCGCGATGACCGCGGTCGACCATCACCGCAAGCTGCACGGCTCGCGGTCGCCCGTAGTCGTTGAGCGCTTCCAGCGCCGCGCGCACCGTGCGGCCGGTGAACAACACGTCATCGGTGAGCACGACCGTCCGGCCGTCGAGCGTGACCGGAATCTCGGTGACACTGCCGGGAACGATGGGTCGCAGACCCACGTCGTCGCGGTGGAAGCTGACATCGAGTGTGCCGACCGGCACCGGGTTCGCAGGGTCGATGGCGCAAAGGAGTGCGGCGAGCGCCTCGGCCATCCAGACGCCGCCGCGCTGCAGGCCGACGAGAACCAGCTGCGCTGCGCCGTGGTTGCGTTCGACGATCTCGTGGGCAATGCGGGTGAGCGCTCGGCCGACATCATCGGCGCTGAGCACGGTGCGTACATCGGCGGGCGGATCGTCGCCCGGCCCGTGCGCACCTGGCCCTTGCTGGCGGGGCTGCATGGTGTATCCCTTCGAACGTATGGGCCTCACAGGACCCATTTCACGTTGGTAGACAATGGTAGCCGAGGCACGTCAACGGGTTGCGAGCGCGACCAATCTTCCGGCTTCCAACCGCAATACCTGATCGGCGCGATCGATCGCGACCGCGCGATGCGACACCGCCAGAACTGTCATGCCTGCGGCCGCCAGATTGGCCCACAGCTCGAGCTCGGTTTCGACGTCGAGCGCACTCGAGAGATCATCGAAGACCACCAGTTCAGGCACATGTACTACAGCGCGAGCAGTGGCGACCCGTTGACGCTGGCCACCCGAGAGACGTAACCCGCGAGGGCCGATCAGCGTCGCTGCACCATCGGGCATCTCGTCGATGTCGGCGCGCACTGCAGCAAGTTCGAGCGCTCGCAACAGGGCATCGCGGGGCATCTCGCCGAGGGTGATGTTGTCGGCGACGGAGTCGCTGATCAGCTTGGGCACCTGGGGAAGGAACGCGGCGTTCGGGGGCACGAAGAACGCGGCGCGATCGACAACCTCCTGCCCGTTCCACACCACCGTGCCCGACGAGGTCGCGCCATGGGTCAACCCGAGGAGCGCTCGCAGCAGCGTGCTCTTGCCGGCACCGATTGGGCCGGTCAGCACCGTGAAGCTGCCTTTGGTGAGTTCGAACGAGACATCGCGCACACCGCCACCCGTTGCGTACTCGGTCGACAGCTCACGTACCTCCAGCAGCCGAAGGGGCGAACGCTCCGGACGCATCGCTTCGATTCGCGGTCGCTCCTCGGTGCGTCCGACTGGTAGCTGGTGATGCTGGACGATGTTGCGGCGATCATTCCTGGCGACGAGCCCGCTCATGCGCTCGAACGCGACGCCGGCTTGCTTGCGACGGGCCATCACTCGGCCCACCATGCGCGGTAGAAAGCTGAGCCAACCGAGATACGCCGTGAAGACGGCCAGCTTGCCGACGTCGAACGAGCCAGCGGCCATCGCGCTGGCCGTGATCAGCAGGACGAAGCCGAGCCCGACGTCGGCGGCGCCTTGTGCGAACGCTTGCACGCCGTCGTCCAGCACGCGGTCGCGTACTGCCGTTTGTCGACGAGCGTCGACCAACGTTCGCAATCTGTTGAGCATGGAGTCAGCGGCACCGTTGACCTTGACCGTGGTGGCGGCAGACATGACATCGCCGAGGAAACCACCCACCGCTGCGGCGGCTACCCGGTCCGTCGCGCGGTATCGCTTGATTCGATTGTCCAGCGCGCGGGTGGCAACGGCGACGCCAGCAAGCGGCACCATCAGGATCGCAGCTGCGCCGGCATCGATACTGCCGAGTACAAATGCTGCGAGCACAGTGAAGACGAGTCCGGCGCTGACATCGAGCAGTCCGTCGATGAACATCGTCACGTCTTCCACGTCGTCGCGGAAGTGAGTGATCGCTTCACCGGACGACCCGACCGGTTGGCCGGCATCGGCGCCTCCGCTGGCGAGCTGAGCGGTGAGGAGATTGGCGCGGATGAGCGTCTGCATGTGCACCCACACCTGCGTCCACACCAGCGCGCCGGCGTGGATGGTTGTCATGCGGCACACGTCGGTGAGCAGCGCCGCGGCAGCGAACCAGTAGACCCGTGTGTGGTCGCCGGCTTCGAGCGCGCTGAAGCCCCGACCGAGCAGCCAACCCCCGAGCACGGGAAAGGTGAAGAACAGTACGAACAGCGTCCATCCCAGCCAGAACAACCTTGGGCGGTGCTGCGACACGCTCCACGCGAGGCGCCAGACCCTAGGCTCGCGAGTCATGTCGTCTCCTCCAAGGCCAGTGCCAGCAGGTGGTGGAAGCGACTGGTGTCGTCACCAATCAACTGTTCACGCGGGCCGTGCTCGACGAGCTTGCCGTGATCGAGTACCACGATCTCGTCAACGTGACGCAGTGTGCTCAGCCGATGAGCGATCACCACCGCGGTTCGGCCATTCATCAAGGAGCCAATGGCAACTTCCAACTGTGCTTCGGTCTCAGGGTCGACGCGTGCGGTTGCCTCGTCGAGCACCACCAGATCCGGATCGCGTAGCCACACGCGGGCGAGCGCCAAGAGCTGCGCCTCGCCGGCCGACAACCCGGCGCCGCCGGCGCCGAGTTGGCGATCGATTCCTTGGCCGACGAGCGACGACAGTCCCACCAGTTCCAACGCATGCTCGACGTCCGCATCTGTTGGTGTTGGGTCGAACAGGGTGACGTTGTCGCGGATGCTGCCGTTGAGCAGCTCGACCTCTTGGGGGATCATTGCCACCCGGCGGCGCAGCTCGACCAGCGGAATGTCGGCGATTGCGACACCTCCGAGCCGAAGCTGGCCGTCGGTTGCTTCGACCAACCGGAGGACCAGACGCGACAGCGTGGTCTTGCCACTGCCGGTGCGCCCGATGATGCCTACCGACCTACCGGCACCGATGGACAGCGTGATGTCGTTCAACACCTGCTCGCCCGCGTCGAGTTCGTACCCGAACGTCACACCGTCGAATTCGATGGCGAGAGGCCCCGGCGCAGGGGAGATGGTGCCATTGTCCAGAATCGTCGGCCGAATGGCCAGCAGGTCGATGACGCGGACCATTGCCCCGTTCGCCTTCTGCACTGTCTCCAACTGCTGCACCACATCTTCCAGCGGGCGCTCGAGCAACAGCACGTACTGGAACATGAGGAACGCGGTGCCGATGGTGATCGACCCATTCGTCACCAGGAGGGCACCGGTGACCAGCGAGAGTGCCGACCCGACAGCGACCGAGCCCTGTACCGCCCACCACAAACGGAGGAACGCCGATTCGCGACGCACCGAACTGTGCATCGTGGCAGCGCTCTCCTCGACGAATCGCCACATCGCGTGCGCGCCCGCACCGTTCGCTCGCAGGTCTTCGCTCGCCGTCAGTCGTTCTTCGATGCCGCCGTACAAGGTGGCGTAGGCACCCATTTCGTCGCTTGACTCCCCCACCGCGCGGTGACGGCCCCGAACGACCAAGGCTGCCGAGAGCATCACGTATGCCAGCGCACCGACAGCGATGCGCCAATCGACGACAGCCAACACAGCGACCATTCCCACCACCATCGCTGCTGCGCCGACCACACGTGGCACAACACGGCCGAGGAAGTCGCTGACCGACGTGACGTCGCCGTCGACGCGCTGAATCAGTTCCCCGGGCGTGTGTCGTCGATGGAACTCGTGGTCCAGGCCCAGCACGTGGCCGGCCAGCTGCAGCCGAATCTGGTTGGTCGTGTGCCAGGCCGTCACCGTTGCGAACCACGACACGGCGACGAGAATCAGCTGCGTGGCGACAGCCAGGGCGAGGTAGACGAGTGCCAGGGAAGTCAGCTGCGCGGCGGTCGTTCCCGCGCTCGCGAGGTCCACGATTCGTCGCACCACCAGCGGCCCCGCCAGCGAAAAAGCGGAGGCGAGCGCGACCAGAAACCCGAGGCCCACCCAGCGTCGGGAATCGGGGCGTAGAAGCGCGGCCAGCGCGCGCCAGCGTGAGGTCGCAGTCGCCATTGCATGAGTCTCGTTCAATGGTTGTCGTCGCCGCCTACCAATTTCGACAGCGGATGCGGTGGCCAGCAGTTTCGCGACCTCGCCGGCAGCGATTTACTTGCCGGCGTCGGTGACCGTGAATGACGAGCGAATGCCGTTGCCGACCATTCCCGGCTTGCAGGCGGTAAAGAAGTTGCCCGGCTCCGCCTGGATCACCAGGTTGCGGCTGAGGCCGGGGCCGATGTTCTCCACTTCGCCGACGATGCGTTTTCCATCTTCGGCCAGCACGTAGAACTCGGTTGCCTGCGAACCGTCGTTGGTCACCTCGAACAGCACATTGCCGCTGGGTGCCTCGGCGCTGCTCAGCTCGCACGCATCATCGGTGCTGCTGACCTTCACTGCGCCGGCCTCGCTCTTGGTGTCGTTCTCGGTGCACGCCGCTACAACGAACAAGAGGCCGGCGAGTGCTAGAGAGGGGAGGAGGTGGCGCACGACTGTCTTTCAGGGTGCGGCGTGAGCCGGAGTCGAGGGGTTCTGCGAGGTCGCGGTACGTGGCGTCGCCGCCTTCTTGGGCCGTACCGTGAGAATGAAGAGAGTGAGCACCGGTACGACGTAGGCCACCCAAGCAACGAGCTGCAGCCAGGTCGTGGTTGCCGAGAAGTTGAACGTCCCTTTCAGCAGCGTGCCGTACCAAGAGTCGGGCGGAATGGTGGATGACACGTCGAACGCCTTGTTGGCGATGCCGGGCAAGATGCCCGCTTCCTGCAGGTCGTGAATGCCGTAGGCCAGGACGCCGGCGGCCACGAACACCAGCAGACCCCCGGTCCAGCGGAAGAACTTACCCAGGTCCATGCGCACCGCACCCCGGTAGATCAAGATGCCGAGCGCAACGGCGACCGCCAGGCCGAGTGCACCGCCGATGAGCGGTTGCGACGAATTGTCGGTTGCCTTGGCGGCGGCCCACAGGAAGAGTGCAGTCTCCAGGCCCTCGCGGCCCACGGCGAGCGCGGCGAGCACCACCAGGCTGCCGCCGCCAGCAACGATGGCCGTGTCCATGCGACCCTCGAGGGCGCCCTTCAACTGGCGTGACGTTCGAGCCATCCAAAAGATCATCCAGGTCACGAAGCCCACGGCGACGATGGACAGCACCCCGCCGATGGCTTCCTGTGCCTCGAAGCTGAGCCCTCGCGGGCCGAACGTGAGCAGCGCACCGGCCGCGAGCGAGACGCTCACAGCAAGTCCAACGCCGATCCACACCTTGGCCAGCAACTCGCGGCGATCGGTCTTGACGAGGTACGCGACGAGGATGCCGACAACCAGTGACGCCTCGAGCCCCTCACGCAGACCAATCAGAAAGTTTGCAAACACGTCATGACCTCACATCAATGGTCTCGCATCGTATTAGGCGACCCTAACGTTCGTGAGGAGGGCTTGACAACTGCGGCGCACCGACTCCCCTCGTTCCCCGGTTCGGGCCGTGGGCGCGAAACCCTGACAAGTTCGTCCGCCGTATGTCCCACGGGCGCGGAACCCGGACCTGTCCGTCGTACCTTTCGCGCCCGGAGAGCCCTCGAATTGCCAAGATCTTGGGCTCTGGGTCAGCTACGGTGGCGTTCAGACAGTATTCGCGATTCGCGCGCCTAGGGCTTGGCGTTGCGTTTCTCGGGCGGTAGCATTGCACCTCGGCCCTTGCGAGCCTTGTCGTGCCATGTCACTTGCCATGCCACGTCGCACCGCTTGGACCGTACTGATTCCACCGACCGAGGAGGCTGTTCTGCCCAAGCCGAAAGACGACGCCATTGTGCTGGAAGGCACGATCAACGAATCGCTCCCGAACGCAATGTTCCGGGTCGAACTCGAAAATGGCCACAAGGTCCTGGCGCACATCTCCGGGAAGATGCGGATGCACTACATCCGAATTCTGCCCGGTGACAAAGTGCAGGTAGAGCTCACCCCCTACGACCTCACTCGGGGTCGCATC
>JBBQMG010000030.1:0-30978 GCA_038328705.1 Acidimicrobiales bacterium
CTTCATGACCGACTCCCTCTGCTCACTGAGCCGACACTCAGTCGGTGTGCTCGAAGACGAGCACCCCACGAATGTTCTTGCCGCTGTTCATGTCGGCGTAGCCCTCGTTGATGCCCTCGATCGGGTAGGTCTTGGTGACCAAGCCATCGAGATCGAGCAGACCCTGCGTGTAGAGCTCGAGCAGCTTGGGGATGTCCTTGCGCGGGTTGCCCGAGCCGAACAGTGAACCGATCAGCTGCTTCTCGAACACCGTCAGGAACACAGCGGGAATGGCGATGCTGGTCTCACCGACCGGGTGGATGTTGGTGACGACGATCTTGCTGCGCTTGCCACCCAGCCAGAAGGCCTCACCGAGTACGTCGCCATCGCCGACACCGCAGCACATGATGACCTTGTCGAAGCCACGGTCCCAGGTGGTCTCACCCATCGCGCCGAGGGCGTCGGTGATGGATGCGTACGCGTGGGTGGCGCCGAACTCCATTGCCTTCTCACGCTTGAACTCGATCGGGTCGATGGCGGCCACGACGCGGGCGCCGGCGAGCTTGGCACCCTGTACGGCATTCGAGCCGATACCACCAACGCCGACCACGGCGACCGTGTCGCCAGGCTGCACTTCGGCGGCGTACACGGCGGAACCCCAACCGGTGACGACGCCGCAGCCCAGCAGGCACGCCTTGTCGAGCGGCAGCTCCTTGTCGATCTTGATGCAGCTGGCCTCGTGCACCACCGTGTGGTGGGCGAAGGTGCCGAGCGCGCCGATGCCGAGCAGCAGGGTCTCGCCGGTCGAGCTGTGGTGACGGGCGGTGCCATCGCTGAGTTGCAGGCCAGTGGCGGTGACCGTGTTCATGTCGCACAGGTTGCTGTGACCACCAGCGCAGCTGGGGCAACGGCCGCAGGCGGGAACGAAACCGAAGACGACATGGTCGCCGGGAGCAACGCTGAACACGCCATTGCCAACCTCCAACACGATGCCGGCACCCTCGTGGCCACCGATCAGCGGCGGCTCGGGTGTGGCGCCGGCGAGATCGCCCGTCACCAGATGCTCGTCGCTGTGGCACATGCCGCTGGCGATGATCTTGACCAACACCTCACCGGCCTTGGGCGGATCGAGCTCGATCTCCTCGACGCTCCACGGTGTGTTGCGTGCACGAAGGATTGCTGCCTTGGTCTTCACGAATTGCCCCCAGATATGTGAGTCGACGTCTGCAGGGCACCATACATCGCTGTGCATCAGCGGCGCCATGCGGCCGTCGGCTAGGCGACTGCAGGGGGCAGTGCAGCGTCGGTGACCAGGTGCAGCACCTGCACTGCACGGGTCATGGCGACATAGAGCAGCCTCGCTCCGAGCGAGGAACCGTCGAAGATCTCGTGTGGGTTGACCACGACCACGCCATCGAATTCGAGACCCTTCACCGCTTCCGCGTCGAAGACAGGAACATCGTTCGCGGCAAGATCATGGACGCGATCGGTGCCCCGCAGACCGATTCGCTCGAACGCTTCGTACAGCACGTCGTGCAACTCGCGAGGGGCGACCACGCCGGTGTTGTGATGACGATGGCGTACGGCCCGCACTTCGTCGGCGACCGCGTCTGCCAACTCCGCTCGCGGCACCTGCCGTACCGAAGGCGCAACCCCGTCGGCACGAACGCTGCGACTGGCCTGCGTGGTGACGTCGGTGAACGGCAGCAGTCGGTTGGCCACATCGAGAATCGGTGCCGGTACGCGGTAGCCGATGGTCAGGTGCGCCACTTCCGACGCCGTCGCGCGCAGGTGCCCCAGCACCTCTTCCCAATCGCGTTGGCCGGCAGGTGTGGTGGACTGGGCCAGGTCGCCGAGAATGGTGAGTGAGCCGGCAGGGCTGCGACGCCCGATGCAGCGCAGTGCGACAGCACTATGGTCCTGCGCCTCGTCGACCACGACGTGGCCGTACGTGAACGGTGTGCCATTGAGCAGCGAGTTGGCTTCGTCCACCAAGTACTGGTCGGCCACCGTCCACCGTCGCTTCTTGCCACTTGGCCCCGGGAGCAAATGGTCGACCAGCTTGATGGGCACTTGCGTGGGCCACGCCTTCGTGATGGCGGCACGCAGTGCTGGCGCCTTCCCCCAGACATCGTCGCGGTCGAAGCGACGCATCATGTCGCGCTGCACGATGCCCTTCATCGACTCGCGACGCTTGTTGACCGGCGCGTTGGCAGTCATCGCCTGTTGCAGCCAACCGGCAAACTCGTCGCGGACGATGGTGATGGTGCGCGAGCCCATCGGGATGCGCAGATCTTCATCGGGCACGGTGATGTGGCCCAGCGTCGCCGCTTCCAGATCGGCCAGCATCTCGGCGCTGCCCTTCGCCCGACGCGTCGCACGGTCGTCCTCGCCGGTGATCTCCACCTTCGGCACGCACAGCTCCAGAGCCGTTCGCTGCTGCACGCTGCGCTCACCCAACGACGGCAGCACGTTGCCGATGTAGTCGAGGAAGACCTTGTTGGGGCCAACCACCAGCACGCCGTCGCGGACCAGGCGGCGGCGATGTTCGAACAACAGGTATGCGGCACGGTGCAGACCCACGGCCGTCTTGCCGGTGCCAGGCCCACCCTGCACGACCAGGCACTGCTCGAGTGGGGCACGGATCACCATGTCCTGTTCGGCCTGGATGGTGGCCACGATCTCGCGCATGGCACCGGTGCGGGCGGCGCCTATCTCTGCCAGAACCGGGTCAGGAATACCTGAGCCTGCCGCCTCGTGATCGGGGTCATCGAGTTGCTCGTCGAGATAGGCGGTCAGCTCGTTCGGGCCGTCCTCAATCGCAGCGACCGTGAACCGCCGACGATGGGCCAGCCCGAACGGGTCGGCGTGAGTCGCTCGGTAGAAGGGCGCCGCAATCGGTGCCCGCCAATCCACGACAACTGGGTCGTGCTGATCGTCCTCGATGTGCCGGCGGCCGATGTACCAACGGTCGTTCGCCTCGTCGGTGATGCGACCGAAGAAGTCGCCGGCGCCTGGAGTGCGCAGGTCCTCCAACGCCTCGGCAACGGTTACCTCGATGTACTCCTTGGTGATCTCGTCGGCCGAGGCATCAGGGTCCAGCTGCTGAAAGCGGCGAATCATCTCGTCGCGGCATGCGCGCGCGAACGCCAACTGCGCCGCCTCGGCGGGCAACTCAGGAAACAGGTCAGCGCTCACAGGGCCGACCACGCTACCCCGATTCAGCATCGGCGTTCGCAGGCCCTCGTGAGGCGCGCCACCGCCGAAGCTGCGGGAGCGATTCAGCATCGGCGTTCGCAGGCCCTCGTGAGGCGCGCCACCGCCGAAGCTGCCGGAGCGATTCAGCATCGGCGTTCGCAGGCCGTCGTGAGGCGCGCCACCGCCGAAGCTGCCGGAGCGATTCAGCCTTGGCGTTCGCAGGCCGTCGTGGGGCGCGCCACCGCCGAAGCTGCCGGACGGGCTACGCGTCGCGACGGATCATGAGGCGCCACCACAGCTGCAGCAATTGCACGCCGGAGCGGGTGATGGCGGGCAGACGGAAGAACTGCGACTTGCCGTGCGGGCGTGGGTAGTGGCTGACGCCGACCTGCACGAAGCGTGCGCCGACGCGCTGGAACGAACACATCATCTCGACACAGATCACGCCGGTGGTGGACCGAAGCGTGACCCTGTCGAGCACCGTCTGGCGGATGAGCCGGAAGTCGCAGTCGGTATCGCGGACGCGCAGCCGGAACAGCAACTTGACGACATGGTGGTACGTACGCCCGATCACCTTGCGGTGCCACGGGTCGCCGCGCCCGATCTTGAACCCTTGCACGACGTCAGTATCGGCACGAACAGCATCGATGCAGCGCACGATCTCAGCAGCGTCGTACTGCGCATCGCCATCCGTGTAGAAAACCCATTGCTTGGTCGCCGCCGTGAAGCCGGAGAGCAGCGCCCCGCCGTAGCCGCGATTCACCACATGGTCGACAATCCTCAGGCGTGGAAACTCGGTGGCCAGCTCGTGCAGCACTTCCAGCGAATTGTCGCTGGAACCGTCGTTGACGACGATCACTTCGAAGTCGTCGACCGCCCCGTCGAGGCCCGCGTGCACATCGCGGACCATCTTGCCGATGGAGAGCGCGTCGTTGTAACACGGGAAGAACGCCGACACCGACGACACGCACGGATTCAACAGCTCGGTCATGCCGGTGCATTCGCCAGAGCCGCGCAGACCGTCGCCACCTCGGCGTCGGTGAGCTCAGCGAACATCGGGACGCTCACACACCCAGCCGACCAGGTCTCCGCGTGAGGACACGCCGCCGTCACGAACTGCGTGTAGGCAGGCTGCTGAGTGAGCGCCAGCGGGTAGTGCACCGCGCTGTCCACATCGTGTTCCGCGAGATGCGCACGAAACTGATCGCGATCGCTGCTGCGCACGACCGCGAGGTGATGCACGTGTCGTTCGTGGTCGGCCTGCCAGGGAAGGTGCGGCGCCGCCGAGCGATACGCAGCAGCGATCTCGCGCCGACGATGAGTGTCGGTCGCAAGGAAGGGCAGCGTGAGGTTCAGCCAAGCAGCCTCGATCTCACTCATGCGGAAGTTCTGGCTGATCTCGGTGTGCACGTACTGGGCGGCCGCACCGTGCGCTCGGAGCCGGCGGATCTGCTGCGCCATCGCGACATCGTCGGTGACCACTGCCCCACCATCGCCGAGTCCACCAAGATTCTTGGTCGGGTAGAACGAATACGCGGCCACTTCGCCCGCAACGTGGTCGATGGCCCCGTGGGCCTGTGCGCAGTCCTCCACGATCGGTACCGCAACGGCACTCGCGAGTGCAACGACATCGAACGGACGGCCATAGAGGTGTACTCCGATGACGGCGCGAGTACGAGCCGTCACTGCCTCTGCAACGCGCGCCGGATCAATCTCTGCCGTTGCGAGATCGACGTCGACGAACACCGGCGTCGCGCCAACGGCGCACACCGCCGCCGCGGTGGGAACGGCCGTCATCGCGGGGACGATCACCTCGTCGCCAGGGCCGACGCCAAGTGCAACGAGCGCCAGCTGCAATGCAGCGGCGCCGCTGGCCACGCCCACACACTCGGCACCACCGGCGAACTGCGCGAAGGCGCGTTCGAGCGTGTCCAGCTGCGGGCCGAGCAACAACGAGCCACTGTCCAGCACGTGGCCGACCGACTCGAGGAATGCTTGGCGATGACGAGCCACTCGGCGGCTCAGGTCGACAACAGGTACCACGGATGCTCTCTGTAGAAGTTGAGTGTCATTTCCATTCCGTCCCTGAACGGCAGCGTAGGCGACCAGCCCAACGCGGTGGAAGCTGCCTGCGAATCGGTTTGGAAACCGCCGATGTCGATACGGCTCAGTTCGTCGGGCCACGGCAACAGACCGACGACCGAAGAAGTGCCCGCGATGCTGGCCATCATCCGAGCGATTTCGAGCAGCGTATGAGACTCGTAGCTCCCCAGGTTCAGGACGGCACCCCGGTCCAGGTCGCCCGCAAACGCTACCGAACCCGCGGCCGCCAACGCGGCGACAACATCGTCGACGTGGAGACAGTCGCGAAGTTGCTGCCCATCGCCGAACACGCTCAACGGTTCGCCGCGCAGCACCCGACTGACGAACACCGGCAGGAAGCCGAGGCCCTGCTTCTGGACGTTTTGACGCGGCCCGTAGACATTGGTCAGGCGCAGCGAGACCGTGCGGAGGTCGTGGATCTCGCCGTACAGGCGGTGATAGTGCTCGCCGGCCAGCTTGTTGACGCCGTTGATGTCGCGCGGCACGGTCGGGTGCGCCTCATCGACCGGCAGGTATTGCGGCCGTCCGTACACCTGGCGAGTGCTGGTGTGCACCACCACCGCAGTCGGCCGCACGCGACGAATGGTTTCCAAGAGGACCAGTTGTGAGCGAACGTTGATGTCGTGGTCGCGCAGCGGGTCCACCATCGATTCGTGATGGCTCACCTGTCCGGCGATGTTGAAGACGAAGTCGGCCCCGTCGAGCAGCGGCACGGTGGCCGCTTCGTCGGCGATGTTGCCAACCTCGATCTGCAGGCTGCCGGCGTCGGTCTCGACGAACGCCGTGACGTTGCGAATGTCGCCGCCGTGCTGAGGAATCAGGGCGTCGAGAACGCGAACCTGTGCCCCGGCCCGATGCAGTGCAAGCGCCAGGTTCGAGCCGATGAAGCCAAGGCCACCGGTGACCACGCACACCGCTTCGCGATAGTGATCAGCTGCGGTCATGGCACCCATGAGTATCGCACCACCCAGATCCCCAGGAACATCAGACCCGCCGCGCACACCAGCAGCGCCAGCCACTGCACCCATCGAGGTCGACACGACAGCGTGAGCGCGCACGCAATCGACAGGGGAGCCGCCATCGACACGTAGCGAGCCAACCCCTCCAGCCCGAGGATCAACTGCGGGACGACCAGGACGGCGATGCCGACCAGCCACCACGACGGCAGTTTGCGAAGTGAAGGAGCAGCAAGCGCGAGCACCGCCACCGCCACCGCGACGTGGAAGGGCACCGCCTCGCGCGCAAACGGATGGACCACGAACTTCCAGAGCGGCGATTCGTTCCATGCCTCCTTCGCGGTCAGGAAGATCAGCGGGTCGCCGACCTTGCGCTGGCCATAGATCATCCAGCTGACCAGGAACACCAGCGAAGGGAATGCTGCCGCTGCTGCGTGACGCCAGCGGCGATCGATGCACCACGCGGCGGTCCACGCAACGACCACCAACATGAATCCGTTTGGCCTGCTCGCGGTGCCGATGGCCGCAAGCGCTCCGCTCTGCCACCACGTCCAGCGCGAGAGCGCGAGAGCGTCCTGAACCGCCTGACCCCGACGGTCGATCAGCACCAGCATCCACACCAGCGCAGCCACGAAGAGACTGTCGCTGTATGCAAGTACCAGGCCGATCGACCCAGGTAGCAGGGCAATCACCCAGACCGACAGCGACGCCACACGGTCGTCGAAGCGACGCGATGCCAGCTGCCACACTCCGCCGAATGCAACGAGCGCGAAGAACCACGACACCCCGATCAGGGCTGGGCCTACCGGCATTCCAACCTGCGTCAGCATGTCGGCCAACCAGGGGTAGAGCGGAAAGAACGGCCATGCAGTGCCGACAGTCGTTGCCGACCAGTTCGGGTAACCCTGCGTCACGATGATTCGGTACCAGCCGCCATCCATCGCGGTCACACCAAAGGCGTTGAACCAGCGGCCGTCGGGCGTCGGGGTGACGACGAGTGCGATGAAACCCAGGACGCGCGACACCACCCAGGCCATGAGTGGGATGCGCCAAGAATTCCAGCGCACGACCCCACGAAGGGACGAAGGGGCCGCCGCCATCCAGCGAAGTATAGGAGTGCGAGCCAACACCCGAGGAGCACCCGCCGGGCGACAGGCGATACGCTCACCGACCATGGAGAATGACGACATCGCCACCACCGCCGAGGCCACCGAGGCCACCGCCGATCTGATCGAAGAGCTGCTGGTGGAAGAGATCTCCATCGACGGCATGTGCGGTGTCTACTGACCTGATCACCCACCCGCTGTTGGGAGTTGCGCTCGCACTGCACCCGCAGGTGGCGCTTCGCCCAGAGCCGTTCGGCGCGCTGGCGTACCACTACGGCAATCGGCGGTTGGTCTTTCTCAAGCATCCGGACATGGTCGCCGTGGCACGTGCGTTGGGCGACCACGACAGCTTTGCGGGCGCGCTCACCTCATGCGGAGTGGCCGAGGCCCGCTGGCCGTCGTTCGTGAGCGCGTTCCAGTCGCTACAGGAATCACAGGTCGTGGTTGTCCGAACTCTCCCCCACGCAGGCCAGGAAGTAGAGCAGTCATGAGCGCCGAGTCGCTGGTGTCGCAATTGAAGACCGGGCTCGATGCGCCCATCTGCCTCACGTGGGAGCTGACGTACGCGTGCAACCTGCAATGCGTCCACTGCCTGTCCTCGTCGGGCCAGCGCGACGACCGGGAGCTGTCGACCGTCGAGGCCAAGCGTGTGCTCGACGAGCTGCGCGACCTGCAGGTCTTCTACATCAACATCGGCGGTGGCGAGCCGATGGTGCGCCGCGACTTCTTCGAACTCGTCGAGTACTCGGTGGCCAGCGGCATCGGCGTCAAGTTCTCCACCAACGGTGCGTTCATCGACGCCGAGAAGGCTCGCCGCCTCGCCTCGATGGATTACCTCGACATCCAGATCAGCCTCGACGGCGTCGACGCGGTGACGAACGACGCGGTGCGAGGCGTGGGCAGCTACGACATGGCTCGCCTGGCGATGGACAACTTGGCCGCCGCCAACTTCGGGCCGTTCAAGATCAGCGTCGTCGTCACCCGCCACAACGTGCCCCAGCTCGACGAGTTCAAGGCGTTGGCCGACAGTTATGGCGCGCAGTTGCGCGTCACCCGCCTACGCCCCAGCGGCCGTGGCGTGGACAGCTGGGACAACCTGCATCCCACCAACGCACAGCAGCGCGAGATCTACAACTGGCTGATGGCCAACGGCGAGAACGTGCTCACGGGTGACTCGTTCTTCCACCTCAACGCACTCGGGCCGGCGCTGCCCGGTCTCAACATGTGCGGTGCAGGCCGCGTGGTCTGCCTCATCGACCCAATCGGCGATGTCTACGCCTGCCCGTTCGTGATCCACGACGATTTCCGCGCCGGCAACGTGCGCGACGAAGGCGGCTTTGCCAAGGTGTGGAAGCAGAGCGATCTGTTCACCTCACTGCGTGAGCCGCAGTCGGCCGGTGCCTGCGCCAGCTGCGGTGCGTTCGATGCCTGCCAGGGCGGCTGCATGGCCGCCAAGTTCTTCACCGGTCTGCCGCTGGACGGCCCCGACCCGGAGTGTGTCAGTGGCGAAGGCGAAATCGCCCTCGCCGAGCTGGCGGCCCAACCGGTTGCCCTCTCCCTGAAGCCACGGCCGGCGATGGACCACACCAAACCGGCACGAATCCCAGTCCTGCACTAGACCAGCAACTTCACGAGGAAAGAGCGACACATGGACGAGCAGACATTGGTTGATTCGTATGGAGTCGAGGTGTTCAGTCGGTCGTGGCCGGTCGACTCGCCCGCAGGACTCGTGGTCATCGCCCACGGAGCGTCCGAGCATTCGGGGCGATACGACCGATTTGCCACCGCTCTCAACGAAGCCGGTTTCGCGGCAGTCGCAATCGATCATCGCGGCCATGGTCGCACCGGGAAGGCAACCGGCCCTGGTTTGATGGGGCCCGGCGGCGGGCAGGCTGTGATCGACGACCTGCACCAACTGCGAACAGCCGCGGTCGCGAAGGTCGCCGACGGCACGCCGGTGTTTCTCGTCGGCCACTCGCTGGGATCGCTGATCGGGCTCGCCTACCTCACGCAACACTCAGAGGGCCTCGCCGGCGGCGTGCTGTGTGGCATGGCGGCAGACGTCAACGAGGCCGCGGGCACGGGCGCCCTGCTGCAGGGCTTCGCCGACGCCGGCATGCGCGACGCATCCGCCGGCGATCTGCTGGCCGCCAACAACGCTCCGTTCGAGCCGGCTCGCACACCGTTCGACTGGCTCAGCCGCGACACCGCTGAGGTGGACCTCTACATCGCCGACCCGTTCTGCGGTGACGGCAACCCGCTGACCTTCGGATACCTCATCGACCTGTTCGATGTGGTCGGCCCAGCCACCGAGAACCTCGGTGCCATTTCATGCCCCGTGTTCGTGATCGCCGGCGACCAAGACCCGGCGGCAGCGATGGGCGCGCATGCAACCGCGCTCGCAAGCGCGCTCGCCGCCAACGCCGTCCCGGCTGAGTGCAAGATCTACGAAGGCGACCGGCACGAACTGCTGAATGAGACCAACCGCGACGAGGTCACCGCCGACATCGTGACCTGGCTCCAGGCCCACCGCTGAACTGCGGGTTTGTGTGCGCTGAGTTGCGCTCAGCGCTACCCACCGCACACAAAGTCCAGGGCGACACGAGCACGGGCTCGCCCGGCGAGTGTGTGCGTACAGTTACAGGGGCCGTTGGGGCGCTGAGTGGAGGAGGTGGAGATGGTCTGGTTGCTGATCATTCCCGCATACCTGCTGGGCACCTTCCCCAGTGCCGTGATGGTGGCGCGCAGCAAAGGCATCGATATTCACGAGGTCGGCTCCGGTAACCCTGGCGCCTCCAACATCGCTCGCACGATGGGCACCAAGTGGGGCGTCGTCGTGTTCGTCCTCGACGGTCTCAAGGGTGCCATTCCTGCCGTGGTCGCGTTGCTGTTGACGCACCGGCCGTCAGCACTGGCATACGCGATGGTCGCCGCCGCCACGGTCGGCCACATGTATCCCGTGACTCGACGGTTCAAGGGCGGCAAGGGCGTTGCCACCCTAGGTGGCGCCACCCTGGTACTGCAGCCGCTGCTCTTCGCCATCCTCACCGTCGGCTGGGTGGCCATTCGCAAGGCCACCGGCAAGGCGTCACTGGCGTCGCTGATGCTCACCGTCGGTTTCCCACTGGGCGTTGCGCTGATGGGCGGCCCAAGTTGGGAGGTCGCCACCGCGGCCGCTCTTGGCGCGCTGGTGTTGCTGCGTCACTTCGACAACATCAAGCGCTTGCTGGGTGGCAGTGAATTGTCGGCATCTCATGGCGAATGAGTGGCGGGTAGGGTCGTCGAGGTGACCGACATGAACGACTTCAACCTGGGTGTCATCGCCGAGTTCCGGGCCAACGGCGGAAAGGTCGGCGGCAATTTGGAGGGCATGCCAATGGTGCTGCGATCGGTTCCCAACTGATCATGCACCTTTTGCAGCCGATCACGCTCGGCGCCGCAACCGCCCGCAACCGAGTGATGTTCGGGCCACACGTCACCAACCTGGCCGACGAACACCGTTCGTTCACACAGCGCCACACCGCCTACTACCTGCGCCGCGCTCAGGGTGGGTGCGGCGTGATCGTGACCGAGGGCGCCAGTGTGCACGAGAGCGATTGGCCCTACGAACGTGCGCCACTCGCGGCCTCGTGCGCGGACGGGTGGGCCGCAATCGCGACCGCGTGTCACGCGCACGCCTCGCTGGTCGTCGCCGGCCTCGACCATACCGGTGGCCAGGGCAGCAGCGCGTACAACCAGCGCGAGCTGTGGGCACCGTCGCGCGTGCCGGAGGTGAATTCACGGGAGGTCCCCAAGTGGATGGAGGCCGCCGATATCGCAGCGGTCGTCGCCGGGTTCGGCGCGGCGGCAGCGACCGCTGTGTCGGCCGGGTGCGACGGCGTGGAGATCAATGCCGGTCAGCACAGCCTGCTCCGCCAGTTCATGTCGGGTCTCACCAATCAACGCGATGATGTGTGGGGCCACGACCGGCTGCTGTTCGCACGCGAGGTGATTGCCACCGTCCGCGCCGCCGCTGGTACAGCCGTCGTTGGGCTGCGCTTGTCGTGCGACGAACTGGCACCGTGGGCGGGCATCACGCCTGACGCTGCCGTCGAGATCGCCGCTGCACTCAGTGACAGCCTCGACTACCTCGTCGTCGTGCGCGGCTCGATCTATTCGGCGGAAAAGACCCGGCCCGACTTCCACGAGCCGACGGGTTTCAACATCGGGGTGTGCCGCACCGTGCACGCCGCGGTGGGCAACACACCTGTGTTTCTGCAGGGTTCAGTTGTCGAGTGGGGCCAAGCGGAGTGGGCAATCGGCGATGGCGTCTGCGACGGCGTGGAGATGACACGTGCGCAGATCGCCGACCCGGACCTGGTGGCCAAGTTGACGGCAGACGCCGCCGACACCGTGCGACCATGCATCCGCTGCAATCAGACCTGCCAGGTGCGCGACGCACGCAGCCCGATCGTCACGTGTGTCGGCGAGCCCACCAGCGGCCGCGAAACCGAAGACCCGGACTGGTACGCACCAACCGCACGGCCCCGCAACGTGGTCGTGGTCGGTGGCGGGGTGGCCGGTCTGGAGACCGCTCGAGTTGCCGCCATACGGGGCCATCGTGTGCGACTGATCGAGCAGGCCGATCACCTCGGTGGCGTGGCCGCTGCGGCAGGCCCCGGTGGCCCGCTGGTCCAATGGTTGGTCAACCAGTGCTCGACCGCCGGAGTACAGGTCGAACTCGGCGTCACCGACCTCGTCACGACGGACGGCGAAGTGGTCGTGCAGTGCACCGGCGCAGTGCCTGGCACCCGTTCGTACGAGATGGCGGATGGGGCAGTCGTCTTCGATGTGCTGGAGGTTGACCGCGGTGCAGAGCTTCCTGACGGCCGGATTGCACTCTTCGACCCCATTGGCGGCCCGATTGCCATCGCACTCGCGGAGACCCTGGGTGCCCGAGCGATTCTGATCACGCAGGACCAGATTGCCGGCAACGAACTCTCCCGCACCGGCGACCTGGCCCCCGCCAATGTGCGCCTGCAGCAGCAGGGCGCCACCATCGAGCGCCGCAGTCTGCTGCGTGCCGCACGCGCCGGGGAGATCGAGTTGGAGGACCGCTTCAGCGGCGAGCGGCGAATCGTGCCGTGCGCAGCACTGGTCGATTGCGGCTTCCGCCTGCCCACCGAACCGATCATCGGTGCCACAGCACAGGCCGGCGACTGCGTTGCCCCACGCACCATCCACGAGGCGATTCTCGAAGCACGCCGAGTCGCGCTCGCTCTCTGACGCGGCACTGCCCACTCCTTCGAGGGGCCGCCAACTAAGGTTGTGGACGAGATGAGTGCTGCCACGAGGAAACCCCGCGCCGTGGCGCGCCCGGCGGCCGTGCTGTGGGACATGGACGGCACCATCGTCGACACCGAGCCGTATTGGATCGAGTGCGAGTACGAACTGGTCGCCGAGTTCGGCGGCCACTGGGACCAGGAAAAGGCGCACTCGATGGTCGGCAACGACCTGCGGGTCTCGGCCGCGATCCTGCGCGACCAGGGCGATGTCGACCTTCCCATCGACGACATCGTCAACCGCCTGCTCGACGGCGTCATCGCCCGCGTGCAACGAAGGGTGCCATGGCGGCCCGGAGCCCGCGACACGCTGATTGCCCTTCGCAAGGCGGGCATTCCGTGCGCACTGGTGACCATGAGCTGGACCCGCTTCGCCGACGCCGTGGTGAAGGCGCTGCCGCCTGGCACCTTCGACGTCGTCATCACGGGTGACGAGGTCAAGAACGGCAAGCCGCACCCCGAGCCGTACCTCACCGCCGCCAATCGATTGGGTGTGCGCGCAAAGGACTGCGTCGCCATCGAGGATTCGCCCACCGGTGTCGCCAGCGCGGTCGCCGCCGGGTGCCGCACCTTCGCGATTCCAAACGTGGTCGACATTCCCGAGGACCGCAGCTACACGGTCATCCGATCGTTGCGGGAGTTGGACGGCAGCGAGCTGGGTATCGGCGCCAACGCCACCAACGCACGGCGCCGCAAGTGGCGCCTACGTCCGTTGGTCGCCCTGGTGGTTGTCGCCGCCCTCGGTGGAGCTGTTGCTACGGCGGTGCGTGGCGGCACCGACGCGCCGCCGCTGAAGGACATTCCGATGAGCGGCTGGGCGCCCTACTGGGTGATGCCCGAGGCCACGGCCACGATCGGCACCTACGGCGGCACGCTGCACGAGGTATCGCCCTTCGGATACTCCTCGACCGGCGCCACCGACATCACCTTTCCCGGTAGCGCCGAAGAACTGAGCGTGCTCGTCGACACCATTCGACGGCAGGGCGCCAAGGTCATCCCCGCCATCACCGACGGCATGCCAGCAGGCGGGATGGCTGCCGTACTGGCCGACCCTGCGCTGCGCGCACAGCACGTGATGGCCATCGCTGCGCTCGCACAAAGGAACAACTTCGATGGCATCGACATCGACTACGAGAAGTTTGCGTTCGCCGACGGCCGCGGGACGTGGGAGGCAACACGGCCGAACTGGGTTGCCTTCATCGATGAGCTGGCCACCGCCCTTCACTTCAGCGGCAGGCTCCTCACGGTCAGCATCCCGCCGATCTACGACACCGGGCGCACCGGTGACAGCGGCTACTGGGTCTACGACTACGCGGCAATTGGCAAGCACGTCGACCGTATTCGCATCATGGCGTACGACTACTCGACTGACAGCCCCGGCCCGATCGCACCGCTGGCGTGGGTACGCAGCACGGTGAAGGCGGCGAAGAAGGCCGTCGGCGACGACAGCAAGATCGTTCTCGGCGTGCCGATGTACGGGCGGAACTGGGTGGTCGGCACGACAGGCACGTGCCCGGCCGATGCGCCCGGCAAGGTCGACCCCAACCTGCGCGAAGTCGCCGCGCTACTCGAGCAGTACGGCGCGACGGTGGTGCGCGACGAAGGCACGCAGGAGTCCACCTTCACCTATCAGCGCGAGAGCAGCGACGGCGTCAACAGCTGCGTGCAGACGCGTGAGGTGCACTTCATGGACCCCGCCGGCGTGCGTGCACGGGTCGATGTCGCTCGCGACCTCCGCATTGGTGGCGTGGCCTTCTGGGCGCTGGGCTACGACACGGCTGCCGAATGGGCCGCCATCACCGACGTCGCCCGCCCACGCGGCATCGTCGTGCCGACTGGATGAACTGCACCGGCTGAGCGACATTGCCGATATCGGAATAGTTGTGCGCGCAACTATGTTGGAGGGAGCATGACAACCTTCACCGTTCAGCGAGCCGCCGACCGCTTCCTCACCGATGCCGGCTGGCTGCACTCGCAGCACTCGTTCAACTTCGGCCCGCACCACTCGCATGACCATGCGGGCCACGGCCTACTGCTGGTCAACAACGACGACGTGGTCGCCGCCGGCCAAGGGTTCGGCACCCACGGCCACCGCGACATGGAGATCGTCACCTGGGTGCTCTCCGGGCGCCTCGAGCACAGGGACAGTGAGGGCAACCACGGCATTCTCTACCCAGGCCTTGCTCAGCGGATGAGCGCCGGCTCAGGCATTCGCCACAGCGAGTTCAACGCCAGCCCTGACGAGCCGGTGCACTTCCTGCAGATGTGGGTTCCGCCTGACACTGCCGGCATCGAACCCGGCTATGAACAACTTGACCTCAACGAGGCGCTCAACGCCGGTGGCCTGGTACCGATCGCCAGTGGCCAGGGCCACGAGGGCGCCATCAAGGTGCATCAACGCGACGCCGTGCTCTGGGGCGGCCGACTGCAGCCAGGCGAAGCAGTCACCATTCCGGTGGCACCGCACGTCCACCTGTTCGTCGCCCTCGGCAGCGGATCACTGGACGAGGTCGGCGAGCTTGCCACCGGCGACGCAGTCCGTCTCACGGATTCCGAGGCGCTGACGTTCACTGCCGGCCCAGAAGGTGCTGAACTGTCGGTATGGGCCACGGCATAGACAGCGAGCAACGCGACGCACTGACAGCGCGACGGGAAGAGTTGACCGAACTGCACCTCAAGCCGCGAGCAGAACGACCAGCCTCGACCGCCCGCGGCGTACACCACGTCGCGCTGCTCAGCAGCGACGTCGAGCACACGATCGAGTTCTACGACGGTCTGCTCGGCTTCCCGCTGATCGAGATGTTCGAGAATCGCGACTATGAGGGCAGCACGCACTTCTTCTTCGACATCGGGCACGGCAATGCGCTCGCGTTCTTCGACCTCCCCGGGCTGGACCTCGGTCCCTACGCAGAAGTGCTTGGCGGCCACCACCACCTTGCGATCTCGATCGATCGTCCGCAGTGGGAGACCGCCAAGCTACGACTGGAGGCAGCGGGGGTGGAATGCGCCCACGTAGATGGCTCGTCGCTGTACTTCCGCGGCCCCGACGGCGAGCGGCTGGAACTGATCAGCGACCCACTCGGCGAGATGTACGGCCACGAACTCGGTTGGCTACCATCGGCGAATGGAGTTCCACTTCGCGACCATTTGGGAAACACTCGCTGACACCATCGGTGACCGTGACGCTGTCATCCACGGCAACAAACGATTCACGTGGGCGCAGTACGACGACCGGGCGGCCCGCATGGCTGCCACCTTCGACGCGGCGGGCCTCGGAGCCGACTCGAAGATCGGCCTCTTCCTCTACAACGGCAACGAGTACCTGGAGGCGCACTACGCCGCCTTCAAGATGCGCAGCGTGCCCATCAACATCAACTACCGCTACATGGACGAAGAGCTGTGGTACCTCCTCGACAACGCCGATGCTGAAGCCATCGTGTTCCACTCGTCGCTGGGCGATCGCGTCGAGCGCGTTCGCGAACGGTTGCCGAAGCTGAAGCTGCTGATCGAAGTCGACGACGGTGGCACCGGCCAGGTGCCCGTCGCCCGCCGCTACGAAGAGGCCATCGCCAGCCACAACCCGATGCCGCGCATCACCCGCAGTGAAGACGACGTCTACATGCTGTACACCGGCGGCACCACCGGCATGCCCAAGGGCGTGATGTACGACATGGGCGGCCTCACCCGCGCGTTCGCCACACTGGGCTTCCCGCTGCTCGGGTTGGCCGCTCCAACCGACGCGGCCGACGTTGCACCGTTGGTCAAGGGCGTCGTGGAGGCTGGCACCGGCCTCATCTCCATGCCGTGTGCGCCGTTGATGCACGGCACCGGCATGTGGTTGGGGGCCATGATCCCGCAGCTGGGTGGCGCCACCATCGTCACTCTTCAGAGCCGTTCACTCGACGCTGACGAACTGTTGCGCACGGTCGTGGCCGACGATGTCACCAACGTGACAATTGTTGGCGACGCGTTCTCCAAGCCGATCATCCGCGCCATCGACGCGGCGGTGGCCGCCGGCACCCCGTACGACCTGTCCAAACTGAGAATGATCGTGTCGTCGGGTGTGATGTGGACGGCGGAGGTGAAGGAGCAGCTCCTCGGCCGCATCGAGCACGTGATGCTGCTCGACGCCATCGGCTCGTCGGAAGGCTCGATGGGCAACAGCATTTCGATGAAGGGCTTGCCGCCCTCCACGGCCCGCTTCACGCAGAACCCCACCACCAAGGTGTTCATGGAGGACGGCAGCGAAGTCACGCCCGGCAGCGAGGAAGTCGGCATGGTCGCGGCGGGCGGCCTGGTGCCGATCGGTTACTTCAAGGACGAGGAGAAGTCGGCGCGCACCTTCCGCACCATCAACGGCGTGCGCTATTCGTTCCCTGGCGACATGGCCATGGTGGCCGCTGACGGCTCGCTGATACTGCTCGGCCGTGGCAGCCAGGTCATCAACTCCGGCGGCGAGAAGATCTTCCCAGAGGAAGTCGAAGAGTCGGTCAAGCGTGTCGAAGGTGTTGTCGACTGCCTGGTCGTCGGAATCGCCGACGAGAAGTTCGGCCAGTCAGTGACCGCTGTTGCATCGCTGGCAGAAGGTGCTGTTGTAACGGAGGCAGAAGTGATCGCCGGCGTCAAGGGCGACCTGGCCGCATACAAGGCACCCAAGCGGGTCGTGTTCGTCACGCAGGTACCGCGGGCACCCAACGGCAAGGCCGACTACACGACGACCAAGCAGCTGGCCAACGATGCCCTCGGCCTCGCCAATTGAGACCCGGTCTAGCTCTTCAGCTTTTCTTTGAAGAACTCCAGGACGCGTTGCACGCTTGGTTCGTCGCGCTGTTCAGTGAGCACCGAATGGTCGCGCTTGGCGGCGCTGGGCAGCTCGACAGCGATGAAGGCATCGCCCAACATCGTGCGCAGCGTCGCGAAGCGGTTGCCCACCAGCGCATCGTCGGCGTAGCGCAGACCCAACACCTGACACCCTTCTGCTGCCCGACGGGCGACGGTGAGCGCGTCGTCGGGTGACAGGTTGACGTCCGCGGCGCGGGCGGCCTTCTTCTTCCCGATGCCCAACACGAACGGCATGGACGGCTGGCTCAGCACGGGAGCGACCATGATGTCGTCGACCATCATCCCAAGCGCGAAGCCGCCACTGAAGCACATGCCCAACGCACCCACGCCCGGGCCGCCCACCTCGTTGTGCAGGTTGCGGGCGAGCGCGCGAAGGAAGGCGATGATCGGCGACGTCTGGTTGAGCGCCATGTTGCTGAACTCGCGAGCGACGCACACCTTCGCCATCGACTGGAACACGTAGCCGTTCGAGATGTCGCGGCCCGGCGTTCCGACCAGCGACGGCATGACAACCGTGAAGCCGGCAGCGACCACCTCGTTGGCGAACGTAGTGACCTTCGGTGTGATGCCAGGGATCTCGTGAATGATGACGACACCCGGGCCGGTGCCGCGGCGGTAGACGTCGCGTTGGAAGCCCGCGGCAGCGAACGTCGACTTCTCCCAACCTTCCAAGACGGCTGCCTGGTCGTTCGATGTGTCATTGGCGGTCATGGCAGGTTCCTCATTGCTTCCAGGGCACGAACGGCCAGGTTTTCGGTACCGAGCTTGAACGTCTCGAACTCGACACCCTCCTGCGAGCCCATGGCGCCGTGCAGGTAGCGGGAGTACACGCCCTCGCTGATCACCGCCAGGCGCCAGCAGCTGAATGCAACGTAGTAGCCAATTCCACTGAGGTCGCGACCCGTACGCAGTGCGTAGCGGTGCAGCAGATCCTCGTAGGTGAGGAAGCCACCGGCCGGCGTGGGGTCGTTGGCTCGCGAGGCGGCAAGGTCGCCGTTGAACCAGTACACACCCAAGTATCCGACGTCGGCCAGCGGGTCGCCCAGTGTGCACAGTTCCCAATCCAGCACCGCAGCAATTCGCCCGGTGGTGAGGTTGGTGAGGCAGTTCCCGAAGCGATAGTCGCCGTGTGCAATCGAGACACCACGCTGCTCAGGCAAACGCTCGCCCAGCAAGCGGGCGACCTCATCGATCGCGGGCAGCTCGCGGGTCTTCGACTGTGACCACTGCGTGCTCCACCGCCTGACCTGGCGTGCCACGTACCCCTCGCGCTTGGCGAGGTCGCCCAGGCCCACCTCGTCGACGTCGACCGCATGAAGGTCGGCAAGCACGTCGATCAGGTGCTCGCTGGCACTCACCCGTAGGTCGTTGCTGAGCGCGGCCGCACGCTCGGGGCTGTCCAGCACGGTGCCCGCAACAAAGCCCATCACATAGAACGGCTCGCCGTTGACAGCCTCATCGGTGCACAGCCCAAATGCCGGTGGCACCGGCACGTTGGTCTGCCCGACAGCTGAGATGATGCGGAACTCGCGCGCCATGTCGTGCGCGGTCGCAAGCACGTGGCCCAGCGGCGGGCGACGCAGTACGAACTGTGCACCGTCGCTGCCAGCCACCATGAAGGTCAGATTCGAGCGACCACCAGCGATCAGGTCGAAGGTGAACGGCGCAACCGCACCAGGAATGTTGGCCATCAGCCACTTGCTGACCGGTTCGATGTCGATGCCCTGCACGAGGGGGAACCGTAGTGCGCCGAGGACCTGTGTCATCAGCCCGGGAGGGGTCAGGGGTCAGCCGGGGCGGGCGACGCCGACGACCTTGTTCCAGTGCACCGTGGCGATGGCTACCGTCGTGCCCGTATTGGGCGCGTGGATCATCTGGCCACCGCCGATGTAGATGCCGACGTGCCCGATGGGCGAGTAGTAGAAGATCAGGTCACCGGGCTGTGCTTCGTCCTGGGAGACATGCGGAAAGCTGCCGAATTGGGCGCCACTCTGGTGCGGCATCCCCACGCCGGCGCGACCCCAGGCCCACTTGGTCAGACCACTGCAGTCGAACCCGACCTCGGGTGACTCGCCGGCGAACTTGTAGGGAACGCCCAGCTGGCTGTATGCCGCCGAGAGGGCGATGCCGGCCTTGCCGGAGACGGGCGGCGCCGTGTTGACCGGCTCTGCGCCGCCGCCTGCACCGGTGCCCGGATCGGTCACCGCTCCAGTGTCGCCGCCCGTATTGCCACCGCCGCCCCGCGGGGCTGCAGTCGCGCCACCGCCGGATTTGTTCGACTGACTGGCCCTGGCCTTCGCCACCGCCGCCGCAGCACGCGCTTCCTCGGCGGCCTGCAGCGCGTCGCCAAGATTGGCCTTGGCCGCCGCTTCCTTGGCAATGTAGGTCTGCTCGAGCGCGTCGTAGTCCGTTTGCTTCTGCGCCAACGTCGCGATCAGCGATGCTTGCTCATCCTGCTTGCGTTGCAGAGTTTCTCGCTCGGCCGCGAGGTTGTCGACCAACGACTGCAGTCCGTCGATGTCGCTTTGACCGGTATCGATGGCAATGGCGCCAAGTGCAGCCCGCTGCGCGGCGGCGCTGTACGTGGCGGCGTCGGAGAAGATAGGGCTGAGCGTCATCGAATCGCCACCGGTGAAACGGTCGACAGCAATCTGCTGCAACACGGTTTCGACATCGCCGAGCTCCGCGGTCAGTTCGTCGATGCGCGTTTGCGAGTCGGCAATCTCCACCACGAGAGCGTCTTGGCGGTCGAGCGCCGCCGAGTAGTCCTCGTCGATCTGGCCCATCTGGTCACGCAGTTCGTCCAGCTCGTTGAGTACCTGATCGACCTGTTGCTGAGCGTCGGTCACGCCATCAGCGTTGACGCTGGTGTTGGCGACCAGCGGGCCAGCCAGTAGGCCGAGTGCCACGACTGAGGCGCCCATCAGCGAGCGGAGCAAGGGGCGAGACGTCATGACGGGTGACAGGCTAGCGATGTTACGAATGCATTGCGAACCGACGACTGACCCGACATCTCTCAGGCGTCACGGCGACCGTCAGCGTCACTCCCATTCGATGGTTCCCGGTGGCTTGGAGGTCACGTCGTAGACCACCCGATTGACGCCCGCAACCTCGTTGATGATGCGATTCGACATCGTCTCCAGCAGGTCGTAGGGCAGGCGAGCCCAGTCAGCCGTCATTGCATCGTCGCTGGTCACAGCTCTGATGATGATGGGGTTTGCGTACGTGCGCTCATCGCCCATCACCCCGACGGAGTGCACATCGGCAGCCAACACGGCGAAGCTCTGCCAGAGCTCGCGCTCCAGGCCTGCCCGGAAGATCTCCTCGCGCACGATGGCGTCAGCATGTTGCAGAGTGACAACGCGTTCGGGTGTGACCTCACCCAAGATGCGCACGCCAAGGCCGGGCCCGGGGAACGGCTGGCGCAGCACGATCTCGTCGGGCAGCCCCAGCTCCTTGCCGAGCTTGCGGACCTCGTCCTTGAACAGGTCGCGCAGCGGCTCGACCAGCTTCAAGGTCATGTCCTCTGGCAGGCCACCCACGTTGTGGTGGCTCTTGATCACCGAGGCAGTGCCGTCCGCGCCGCCACTCTCGATCACGTCGGGGTACAGCGTGCCCTGCACCAGGTACTCGGCATCGCTGAGGCCGCCGGTGTGTTCCTCGAAGATGCGCACGAACAGCTCGCCGATGATCTTGCGCTTCGCCTCCGGCTCTACCACGCCAGCCAGCTTCTCGAAGTAGCGGGGGCCAGCACTGACGTGGATGAGCTCGATGCCCATGTTGCGCTTGAATGTCTCGACTACCTGGTCGCTTTCATTCAGACGCATCAGGCCGGTGTCGACGTAGATGCACACCAACTGGTGGCCGATGGCGCGGTGGACCAAGGCAGCCGCAACGGCCGAATCGACGCCACCGCTGAGTGCGCAGATGACCTTGCCGGTGCCCACCTGCGCACGGACGGCGGCGACCTGCTCGTCGATGATCGAGCCCATCGTCCAGTTCGGCTCACAGCCGGCCAGGTCGTGCAGGAAACGCTGCAGCACAGCCATGCCGTGAGGCGTGTGCCCCACCTCCGGGTGCCACTGCACACCCCAGATCTTGCGAGCGGTCGACTCCATCGCCGCCACCGGTGCGTCGGGCGAAGTGGCGATTGCAACGAACCCTTCGGGCACCACGGTGACCGCGTCGAAGTGGCTCATCCACACGTCTTGCTCGGTGGGCAACCCCTGCAGCAGAGTACCTGCGCCATCACCGATCATCGTGGCCTTGGCGCGGCCGTACTCGCCTCGCAACCCGCGGCCCACCGTGCCGCCCAGCTGCTGTGCAATCAGCTGCACGCCATAGCAGATGCCCAGGATCGGAATACCCAGGTCGTAGATACCAGCGTCCAGCGAAGGGGCACCCTCGACGTGAACGCTCTTCGGGCCACCGGAGAGGATGATGGCCACCGGCTGCTTCGCCGCCATCTCCGCCGCCGTGATGCGATGCGGCACGATCTCCGAGTACACATCGAGCTCGCGCACCCTGCGTGCAATGAGCTGCGCGTACTGCGCACCGAAATCGACCACCAACACCGTCTGCGTGCGTTGCACCATTTCAGCGATGGTAGGGGTTCGACACCCACCGCGCCCACATCCATGCCGCCTATTCGCGTGACGTCAGCCGCTCGCGGTGCGAAACCGCTCGACGAGTGCGACGATGGTGACATGACTCGGTTGCCCCGCACGTTCGCAGTGTTGGCCTTTGCACTCTTCGGCGGTTTCGCCGTCATCACGGCGGGCTGCAGTGGCCAGAATCCCTATCAGGCCTCGGAGTCAGCCAACAGCGTGTCGGTCGAATCTGGTGGGACGCCGCCAGTCGGCTCCGAAGACAACGTGTTCACGCCGGAGGACGCCAACGTCAGCTCCTGCGTGGGCACCATGGAGCGCCCCGACTGCGGCAGCAAGAGCAAGGGCGGCTGGCGCATGTACCTCACTTTCGCCTTCCTGATGAGCGGCATGGGCTTCATCGGCTGGCGCATCGCCCGCAGCATCAAGGCACGCGACGCCGTCATCAACGCAGGCACCGATGACGCTGCTCCGCTGCCGCCGACGCCCGATGCGGTCAATCGGTAGCCGAGGCCTGCCGCACGTCACTTGAACGGTCGGTAGTCCTTGACGGCTCTCGCAGGGGTGTTTGAATAGCGTCATGACTCAACGGTTCACTTTGCTCTCCTTGGTGTTGCTGCTCACCGCCACGGCCTGCAGCAGCGACGCGAGCAGCGCTGGCAGCGCGACCACGACCACGACAACTGTTGCAACCACGACCACTGTTGCAACCACGACCACTGGCGCTACCACGACCACTGGCGCTACCACGACGATCGGCGGTGACGTGACGACGACGGCTGCGGGCGCCACCACCTCGACCGTCGCCGCCGATCCGGTCCCGCCGACCACCCCGACGCCCACGACCCCGCCGCCGCCAGCCACCCCGGCGCCAACGGTCGCACCGCCTGCGCCGGCCACCACGGTCGCCTGCCGCAACGTGGGCAACCTCTATGGGCTGAGCGATGTCTCAGGCGTCGACGTACGCGTGGGCGACTGCGGCGAGGGCGTCAAGCAAGTGCAGGACCAGCTCAACTACAAGCTCGGCATCTCACTCTCGGTCGACGGCCGCTTCGGCAGGGCCACCGAAACCGCTGTTCGCGACTTCCAGGCGTCAGTTGGGCTTCGGGTCGACGGCCTCGTCGGCCCGCAGACCTGGGTCGCCCTCACCGACGACGGCACATGAGCACCGTACCGTCAGCGGCGGCCTGCCAGCAGGTCACTGCAGAAGGCAACCGTGCCGCTGACGAGTGCGTGCGGCGCCTCCCAGGGCACGAAGTGGCCGCAGTCTCGCAACAGGAACGGGCCGACATGGTTCGCGAACACCAGTGCGGCCATCCGATCGAAGGCCGGGTAGATGACGTGGTCGCTAGGGCCATACAGCAACAGCGTGGGCGTGTGCTCGTTCTTCGCCAGCAACGTCGGCTCGCTGCGCGCTGACGCATCGAACGCGCTCTCGTAGCCACCGAAGCTGGCGCGCAGCTTGGCACCGTCCCCGAATGGCTCCGTGTGGAACTGCACCTCGCCCGCCCCCATGAACGCGCCCGGGTGCGCCCAGAAGCGACTGGTGTAGAAGGTGGCGACGTAGCGATGACGTTGCGCAGGGGTGACCAACTCGGCCGCGAGTGCATCGGCGTCAGTTCCCTGGCGCAGGAAGTAGTCGGCTGCCTCCATCGACGGGCGAGTGCCGACGAGGCCGGCCATCTCGTCCTTCAGGTACGGCAGTGGCGAATTGAACAGCACCATCCGGTCCACCCACTCCGGGTAGCGCAGCGCGAGATCTTGAATGACCGGACCGCCAAGGTCGCCGCCGAGCAGTACCACTCGGTCGTGGCCCAGCACGTCGTGCACGAGCGCGTGCACGTCGCGGCTGTGGCTGGCCACATCGTGAAAACCATCGGGAGCGACATCGCTGTCGCCGAAGCCGCGCAGGTCGGGAACGATCACCTCGAAGCCGGCAGCGGCGAGCGGTTCGATGACCTTCCAGAAAACTCGTTTGGTCTCCGGCCAACCGTGCACGCAGACCAACGGCACGCCACCAACGTTCTCGCGCATGTACACCTGCGTGAAGCCGCGCGGCGTGGCCGTGTGGACCTCGAATCGGGATGGGTCGATGTGCGCAGCCGTCATACGCCCGGACCGTAGCCGCGCCAAGACCGCGCCTCACCCCCCGAATCCAATGGAGGGTTCCAACGACCTGGGGCGGTGTTGGAACCCTCCATCGGGGTCGCGCCCGGCGTTAGCGTGGCGACGTGACACCGGATGAATTTCGCGCTCAGGGCCATGCGCTCATCGATTGGATCAGCGAGTACC
The DNA here is from genome assembly GCA_038328705.1 of Acidimicrobiales bacterium. Taxonomy (GTDB): domain Bacteria; phylum Actinomycetota; class Acidimicrobiia; order Acidimicrobiales; family Ilumatobacteraceae; genus UBA668. The sequence continues at coordinate 24,405 of JBBQMG010000030.1, forward strand.
TCGAGGGGGTCGAGCACTACCCTGTGGCCAGCAGCGTTGCGCCCGGCGACATTCGCGCAGCGCTACCCGAGCATCCGCCGACCGCGGCCGAGCCGTTCAGCGACGTGCTGGCGGACCTCGACCGAGTGGTCATGCCGGGCATCACGCACTGGCAGCACCCCAGCTTCTTCGCCTACTTTCCGGGCAACTCCAGCTACCCCGCCATCCTCGGCGAACTCGCCGCGGCCGGGCTTGGCGTGCAGGGGATGAGTTGGGTCACCAGCCCCGCGTGCACCGAGGTGGAGACGCTGATGATGGACTGGATGCAGGAGCTGCTCGGCCTTCCCACCAAGTTCCGCAGCACCAGCGCTACCGGCGGTGGCGTCATCCAGGGTTCGGCCAGCGAGGCAACTTTGGCATCCATTCTTGCGGCGCGCTGGCGCATCACCGGCGGCACCATCAACACCGAGGGCGACACCACCAAGCTTGTTGCATATGCAACATCACAGGCGCACAGCAGCATCGAGAAAGGACTGCGCATTGCCGGCATCGGCACCACGCAGATGCGCATCGTGGCTCACGACGCCTCGTTCGCCATGCGTGCGGACGAGTTCCAGCGCACGGTCACCGAGGACCGGGCCGCCGGCCTGACGCCTTTCTGGGTGTGCTGCACGAGCGGCACCACCAGCTCGATGGCATTCGATTCGGTCGCAGAGATCGGCGCAATTGCGCAACGTGAGGGCGTGTGGGTGCACGTCGACGCGGCGATGAGCGGAATTGCTGCACTGGCGCCGGAGCATCGGTGGGTGAACGACGGGCTCGAACTGGCTGACAGCTACTGCACCAACCCGCACAAGTGGATGGGCGTCAACTTCGACTGCGACCTGTTCTACACATCGGATCGCGCATCGCTGCTCGGTGCGCTCAGCATCCTTCCCGAATACCTGCGCTCTGCCGCTGCACAGTCCGGCGCAGCGATCGACTACCGCGACTGGCAGATTCCGCTTGGCCGACGGTTCCGCGCTCTGAAGCTGTGGTTCACCATCCGCGCCGGTGGCGCCAGCGATGCCATCGACATGATCCGTCGCCACGTCGCAACCACGCAGGAGCTGGCCGGGTGGGTTGCGCAAGACGACCGTTTCGAGGTGGTCGCGCCGCATCCGCTCAACCTGCTGTGCGTGCGCCTGAAGGCGGGCAACGAAGCAACCGACGCCATGATCGTCGCGGCCAACGCCACTGGTCGGGCACTGTTCACGCGCACCGTCCTCGACGGCACCGTCGCCTGTCGGGTTTCAATCGGTGCCCGCGGAACCGAAACTCGCCACGTGCAGGCTGGCTGGAAGTTGCTCCAACAACTCGCCGGTTGACTATCTGGCCGTCGACTGGGGTTGTCGCCGCTGAGGGCGCACGGTTGAATCGGCTGTACGCCCTCATGGCGTTCAACAAGGAGCACACAATGCGATTTCGTCTCGCCGTGCTCGTCGCGGTCACGAGTGTTCTGACCGTTGTATCGCCGGTAGCTGCCGGCCCTCCCACTGCCATTCGGCCCACCGTGGCGCACTCCGCCACCAGCGATCGGGCCTTCGTGCAACAAGAGCTGTACCAAGTGTCGCTACGCACGTTCGTGGCCACCATCGCAACGGGCGACCGTTGGTTCGATTGGAGCAACGACGGGTGTTCGGCGCCGCTGGTAGGTGACACAGGATTCTCCTTCAACTTCCGCGACCCCTGCCGTCGCCACGACTTCGGCTATCGCAACTTGAAGCTGCTGGAGAAGCGTTACGGCACAGGAAGCAGCTACTGGAACAGCACCAGTCGCCGCCGCGTCGACCAACAGTTCCTGGCCGACATGAAGGCGCACTGCCGCGGCAGAGCGCTCACCTTGCAGGTGCAGTGCTTCAGTTGGGCCGAGACCTTCTACGCAGCAGTGCGGGTTGCAGGCGGGCCATGAGCGGGGCCACGGTCCGCCACTAAAGAGCGGGAGGCTTCCCGGCCACGTCGCCGTACTCGTCGTCATCGGTGGCGAGGCCGTGGGCCACTCGCAGAAGCTGGTAGAGCATCCGAGCAGTCGCACCCCAGACCGTCTCGTCATCCAGCTCGAAGAAGTAGATCGGCCGCTCGCCAATGGCGGTCTGCCACCACTCTTCGCGAAACGTGCCCGGCCGGGTCAGGTCTTGCAACGGCACCCACAACACTCGGTCGACTTCGCTGGTCAGACCGCGCAACTCGGGCACGATCGGCAGCGGCGCGACCAGCCGGCCCACTATCGGCACGATCCAACTACGACTGACCCAGGTACCGATCGGGTGCAGTTGGCCAACGACTTCCACCGAGCTGGGGTGCAGGCCGACTTCCTCGTGTGCCTCTCGCAGCGCAGCGTCCACATATGACTCGCCGGGGTCCAACCGTCCGCCGGGAAAGCTGACTTCGCCGCGATGATTGCGCATCTCCAACGAACGCCGAGTCAGTAAGATCTCGGCGCCAGCGGGACCATCAGCCACCACTGCCAGCACGGCCGAAGGGCGTGCGTCGGCGAAATCCGGTTGCAGCTCGTCGGGCACCGAGCGCGCCGCGACGGCCTCAGCAACGCCTGCCGCTGTCAGCGATGGCGCCGACTCCGACCAGGGCGGGTCACTGCCCTGGTACCACCCGTCCGGTCGCGGAATCTGCTGATTGCCACCGGGCCTGCGAGCAGAATCAGGCAGTGGGGGTCCAGCCGGATGCGGCCAGTTGGTGCAGCACCTGCGCCAGGCCTGCAGTCTTCATCTTCGACAACACCTTGCCGGGCGTCTGCTCGCCTGACTCAAACTCCTCCCAGGCGGCGATGAGCTTGCTGAGGTCGGGGGCCGGGGCTTCGAATGCCATGCCCCAAGGCTACCGAGCATCCTCTACTTGCTCGTGAACTTGTCCTTCTGGCGCCGCGCGAAGAGCACGCCGGTCGCGGCCATGCGTCCCGCCTTTTGACCAACAACAGCGCTGCGGTCGCCGGGGTCGACTGGCGCTGATCGAGCGTTCTTCTGCTGCTTCTGCTTCTGCTTCTGCTTCTTCGGCTTCTCGGCGAAGCTGCTGCTGATCCAGACGACGGAATGCACCGCAGCGATGCCGAGGATGATGACGCGCGAGCCCTCATCGATCTTCGCCCACGGCCGAATCGCGCTGATGACCACGAGCAGGATGATGACGGGATCGATGAACCGATGTATCCCACGCGGAACGACGTTGAAAGCAGCAAGCGCACCCTTGGTCACTGCCGCATGCAACATGATGATGCCGCCCAACACCGATGGCATGACGGGGTAAGGGCTCTGCAGCCCACTGGCCACGAGCGCTCCACCGAGGATGTACTCGACGAGCTGATGCATCCAGAACGGACGCTTGCCACTCTCAGCCATTCGTCAGCACGGCGCACCCTCGGGAGATCACAGCCCAGAGCCTAGGGGGCAGTTCCGGTCATGTCGGCGAAGCCGTGCGTGCTCGCCGCCGAGGAGCTCCGCCCTCACCAACGCCGCACGTTTTTGTCGAACCGTGTGAAACTCTGCGTGAAGCAGCCTTTCCACCCGGAGGAGACAACCATGACCAGGAACCATGAGGGCACGCCCGAGTCCGCGCTGAGCCGCCGGCACCTGATCAGCGCTGCAGGCCTCGCCGCACTCGGCCTTGCAACCAGTTCCGAAGCGGCGACAGCCAACGCCGACGGGGGCGACCCCAACAATGACGCAGCGGGCAATCCAATCGACCTGAACACTGGACAGGTGAGCGCCCGGTCGGTACCGGCGCTGACCGCTGGTTACTCGTACTTCACCGGCAACCAGTTCGCCTTCCATTCCAACAGCAATGCCCCAACCGACATCCGGCGCATCAGCAGCGGCGCCTACTCCCTCTTCAACTACGTCGTGTGCCCGCTGCACATCCCGGCCGGTACCAGAGTGCGCGAGGTGACCATCTTCGGAACTGCGGGCGCTGTCCCAACACCTGTTTACCTGCGGGAGTACCCCCTCGATGATGTCGGTGCCAGCGCGGCCGTCGTGACGGTGACGCTCCCCGTTCCCTCCACCGCCGCCGCGCCCGTGACGGCGGCCTGCGACTTCACCATCGACGCCAGCAGGAGCTACGACCTCGAGGTGTACTCGGCCGACGCGAACAACAAGATCTTCGCATTCCGAATCGGAATGCAGCCGGCGGCTGCCTTCGTGCCGATCACGCCGTATCGAGCGTACGACTCGCGCAATGCCGCCGTGCCCAACCCAGGCGTCATCGCCCCCAACACAAGCCGCGTCGTCAACATCGTCAACGCCATCAGCGAGGCCGGCACCATCATCACCCCCAACGTCATCCCGTCCACCGCCCGCGCCATCACCTACAACCTCACCGCCACCCTCACCACCGGCGACAACTACCTCGCTGTCACGCCCGGCCTCGCCCCGAGCACCACCGTGTCAGCCATCAACTTCGCCGCCAACCGGACCGTCGCGAACGCCGCCACCGTCAGCCTCGACAACGGCAACATCAAAGTCTTCTGCGGCGGCGGCACCGGCAGCACCCACTTCATCATCGATGTCACCGGCTACTACATCTAGCAATTCTCGAACCAGCGGCCATTTGCAACCTCGACGTCGAGTGCCCCCGCCGCAAGAATGAGACGAAGTGACGCGGTCAGTGGTTGTTGACGTGCTTCACAGCGAACATACCGCGTCACTTCCGTTGCTGTGACCACGCCTCGTCATCCACTCCACGAGCACACCGCGCAGGGACTGTCGGAGTTTCGATGCAACTCAGTGCACACGGTGGCCGACAGAAAACGAGGACGACCCCGGGGCTTTGCAGCCACCGGGGTCGTCTTGTTCTGTTCAGCCGTGAAGCCGAGCGGGGGTGCTTACATCATTCCCATACCGGGCATGCCGCCACCCATACCGCCGCCGCCGCCGCCTGCCGCAGCCTTTTCGGGCTTGTCGGCAACGAGGCACTCAGTAGTGATGACGAGGGCCGCGATGGACGCTGCGTTCTGCAGCGCTGCGCGGGTGACCTTGGCGGGGTCGATGATGCCGGCCTTGACCAGGTCGACCATCTCGCCGGTTGCGGCGTTGAGGCCCATGTTGCCAGTTGCGGCTTCCACTGCCTGAGTGGTGACAGCGCCTTCGAGGCCAGCGTTGTCGGCAATCAGTCGGCACGGAGCCGTCAGCGATTCCCAGACAGTCTTGGCACCGGTGCGCTCGTCGCCTTCCAGCGAATCGACAACGGCCTTCACAGCGGCACGGGCACGCACGAGGGCGGTGCCGCCACCGGCGACCACGCCTTCCTCGATGGCTGCACGAGTAGCCGACACTGCATCTTCGATGCGGTGCTTCTTCTCCTTCAGCTCCACCTCGGTGGCTGCGCCGACCTTGATGACCGCAACGCCACCGGCCAACTTGGCCAGGCGCTCCTGCAGCTTCTCACGGTCCCAGTCGCTGTCGGTGTTGTCGATCTCGGCCTTGATCTGGTTGATGCGGCCAACGACGTCGTCGTGCTCACCAGCGCCATCGACGATGGTGGTGTTGTCCTTGGTGATGATGATGCGCTTGGCACGGCCCAGCAGATCGAGGGTGACGGTCTCGAGCTTGAGACCGACTTCCTCGCTGATGACCTGGCCACCGGTGAGGACGGCCATGTCCTGGAGCATTGCCTTTCGACGGTCACCGAAGCCCGGAGCCTTGACGGCCGCCGAGTTGAAGGTGCCGCGGATCTTGTTGACGACCAGCGTGGCCAGAGCCTCGCCATCGATGTCTTCGGCAATGATCAGCAGCGGCTTGCCCGACTTCATGACGGTCTCGAGCACGGGCAGCATTGCCTGCACGGTGGAGATCTTGCCGGCGTTGAACAGCACGTAGGCGTCTTCGAGGACGACTTCCTGGCGCTCGACGTCCGACACGAAGTACGGCGACAGGTAGCCCTTGTCGAACTGCATACCCTCGGTGAATTCGAGCTCGGTCCCGAAGGTGTTGCTCTCCTCGACCGTGACCACGCCGTCCTTGCCGACCTTGTCGATCGCGTTGGCGATGACTTCGCCGACTGACGAATCGGCGGCCGAGATGGTGGCGACAGCAGCGATCTGGTCCTTGTCGTCGACCACGGTGGCCTGGCTCTTGATGCTCTCGACCGCGGCGGCGACAGCCTTCTCGATGCCCTTCTTGAGGCCCATCGGGTTGGCACCGGCAGCAACGTTGCGCATGCCGTGCTGCACCATGGCCTGGGCCAAGACGGTGGCGGTGGTGGTGCCGTCACCGGCAACATCGTTGGTCTTGGTGGCGACTTCCTTCACCAGCTGTGCGCCCATGTTCTCGAAGGGATCGTCGAGTTCGATCTCCTTCGCGATGGAAACACCGTCGTTGGTGATGGTGGGGGCACCGAACTTCTTGTCGAGGACGACGTTGCGGCCCTTCGGCCCGAGCGTCACCTTGACCGTGTCGGCCAGCTTGTTGACGCCGGCCTCGAGGGCGCGGCGCGCCTCGTCGTGGAACTTGAGTTGCTTTGCCATGTGGTCAGTGGCTCACTTCTCGACGATTGCGAGTACGTCGCGGCTGGTCAGGATCAGCAGATCCTTGCCGTCGATGGTGAC
>JBBQMG010000031.1:0-30527 GCA_038328705.1 Acidimicrobiales bacterium
CTCCGGCGCCACCTACCGAGGCCGCGGCTGACCTCGACCTCAGCGCGATCAACCGTCGAGGAAGGCTTGGCCGCTGTCTTTGAGTTCGCGACGCTCGGTGGCGATACCGGGGCGTTCGGGTTGGTCAGGTGAATCGGTGAACGGCGTGATCGTCACGGATGCAATCTCGAGTTCGCCGACACAACGGCGTACGTCGCGCCACATGTTGGTGACGGCCTGCGCTCGACTGCCGTCGCTGGCGCCGATCGGTCGGAAAGCGACCGCCATCGGTCGCTCGGGGCCTTGCTCGCCCGCACGGTGAAGGCCCGCCTCCACGTCGCCGCGGATGGCGAGACCGAGGATGCTGCAGGCGCCATCCAGGTCGGCCAGCTGCTTGTCGGCCCGGCCAGGAATACGCACCACGCCATCGCGGAGCCCTTCCAACCACAGGCCCCATCGCAGCTGATCTCGGCGGTGCGCTTCCTGGATTGCTTCGTCGCTCGGGTTGTTGGGGCGTTCGACTGCGACGTCCAGCGCGGTCGCAACCGGCGGGCCGATGCGCAGAATCCGCCACGCGTCTCGCCATGCAACGACCAGCGTGTTCATCAGTTCCCCGTGACGCCGTGGGTCGTCGGGGATCAACCGACTTGCAAGCGCGTAGGGCGCTTCGAAGGGCACCCAACCCGCTGCGACCTCGCCCAATTGTTCAGCGACGACCTCGACCCAGCGTGGCCACCATTGTCCAGCCGTGCGGTCGTCGGTGAAGCCACCATCATTGTCGAACCAGTTGGGAATCGTCGGCTGCAGCAGGCGGAACCACGGCTGAAGTCCGAGCCCTCGTGCGGTCGTCGCAGCGGCGTGAGCCCGTTCGAAGATGTCGCCGTCGATGGTGCCCGGGCGGGGCTGTGCGGCCGCCCACGGAATGTCCAGACGAACTTCGGTCAGTCCCAGCTCGGCCGCGAACGCGAGGTCGTCGGCCAGGCGGCTGCCTTGCGAGGTCAGCGTCGCGCCGCGCCGGATCGACGGGGGAGTGGACGACTCGTCGGTTGGAGACTCCGAGGGGGTCAGGCCAGAAATGGGCTGCGCGTCCACAGTTCGCCGGTGTCAGTGCTGGCAGCCAACTTTGGCTGACCGCTGAGCTCGACCACACTGATGGATCCAGGGAAGCCGCGAAGTTCGAGATCGCCATGAGCGGCCGTGATGACGCCCTCGGGTAGGCGCTCGATCTGCATGGTGGGCAACAGCACTTCAAAGGGGCCGGCGGCGTCACAGAGCCGGGAGGCCATGTTGACCGCCGAGCCGATGTAGTCGTCACCTTCGAAGAGCAGCGCATGGCCGGTGGCGATGCCGACTCGGAGCGTCAGCGGTGCGCACACTTCGGCGGAACGTTGTTCCAGCTCGAGCGCAAAGGCGATACAGGCGGCCTGCTCGACGGCAACGATCATGCAACCATCGCCCAGCCACTTTGCAATGCGCACGCCACGTTCGCTGGCGACCTCGCGGGTGATAGCGCGGAATGCGCCCAGTAAACGCCCGGCCGCATCGTCGCCAAAGGCGGCGGTGTAGTTCGTGAACCCCGAAAGGTCGACGAAGGCGAACGTACGCGGAACTCGCATTGCATCCACTCTACCTGACCGCGGCGACTTTGTGAAGTCGTTCACAAAGCCAGCGGGTGAATTCCCAACGAACAGATGCGCCCGGAACTGACGCGCTTTGAACGAATCATTGCTGCCCCAGCACCTAGAAGCGCGTCACTTCGACCTGAGTGCTCTTGCGGCCTTGGGATGTCTCGGCTACGGGGGGGGGGGGGGCGGGCCCGGGGTGATGGCGCTAGCGTGCGCCTATGGCCCGTCGATTCACGTATTAGCGATGGGACGGCACGCAGAAGGGTTTCGACCTGGACGCGGAGGGGCTCTTCGACGAGCTCACCGACGATCTGCTGTACCACGGTGACGTGAACGCGGCGCTGCGGCGATTGATGCAGGAAGGCATGCGCGATCGCAACGGCGAGCGCGTGCAGGGGCTGCGCGAGCTGATGGAGAAGTTGCGTCAGCAACGCCAGGACAAGTTGGACCAGTTCGACCTCGGCGGCGTCTACGACGAGATCGCCAGCGAGCTCGATGACATCGTCGACGAGGAACGCCACTCCATCGAGCAGGCCACAGAAGCGGCCGAACGCAGCGGCGATGAGCGCCGCTCGAACACCGCTCGCGACGCGGCCGCAGAGCGCAACTTCCGCCTGGACATGTTGTCCAACGATCTCGCCGGCAAGGTGCGCGAACTCAGCGCTTACGACTTCGAAAGCGGTGAGGCGCAGCAGCGCTTCGAGCAGCTGATGGAGAAGCTGAAGCAACAACTGATGCAGCAGATGGTCGACAAGATGTCCACGGGAATGCAGAACATGACGCCCGAGGACATGGCTCGCATGAAGGACATGATGGCCAGGCTCAACGAGTTGATCGAGCAACGCCAGCAAGGCGCCAACCCCGACGACGAGCAGCAGGCCTTCGAGCAGTTCATGGAAGCGTTCGGCGACTTCTTCCCCGAGAACCCGCAGAACCTTGATGAACTGCTGCAGCAGATGGCGCAACGCATGGCCGCGATGCAGGCGATGATGAACTCGATGACGCCCGAGCAGCGTGCGCAGTTGCAGCAGCTCAGCGACCAGCTGATGGACGACATGGATCTGCGCTGGCAGATGGATCAGTTGGGACGAAACCTGCAGGGCATGTTCCCGCAGGAGGGCTGGGGGCAGAGCTACGAGTTCCAGGGTGACGAAGGCATGGGCATGGGCCAGGCGATGCAGACCATGCAGGAGCTGGGCGACATGGACCATCTGGAGAACCTGCTGCGCAACGCCACCAACCCGGGCGCATTGGCCGAGGCCGATATGAATCGCGTGCGCGAGCTGATGGGCGACGACGCCGCCAACTCACTGGAGAAGCTGGCGCAGCTGACCAAGATGCTCGAGGACTCGGGCATGATCCAGCAGAAGGAGGGCAAGCTGGAGCTCACACCGCAGGGGCTGCGCAAGATCGGCAACAACGCCCTGCGCGACCTGTTCAGCAAGCTGGCCAAGGACAAGATGGGTCAGCACCAGATGGACAATCTGGGCCAGGGTCATGAGCGCACCTACGAGACCAAGCAGTACGAATTCGGCGATCCGTTCAACCTCGATCTGCACCGCACCATCCGCAATGCCATCCGTCGCAACGGTGCGCAAACACCGGTGCAGCTGACGCCCGAAGACTTCGAGATCGAGCGCACCGAGCATGTCACGCGCTCTTCGACGGTACTGATGCTCGACCTGTCGATGAGCATGCCGATGCGCGACAACTTCCTGCCGGCGAAGAAGGTGGCGATGGCGCTGCACTCGCTGATCACCTCGCAGTTCCCACGCGACTACATGGGTTTGGTGGGCTTCAGCGAGACGGCATACGAACTGAGCGCGGCACAGCTGCCCGAGGTCAGCTGGGACTTTGCTTACGGCACCAACATGCACCACGGTTTCACCCTGGCGCGCAAGATGCTGGCCCGCCAGACCGGCACCAAGCAGATCATCATGATCACCGATGGTGAGCCGACCGCCCACATCACGCCTGGCGGCGATGTCTTCTTCAACTATCCGCCCGCGCAAGAGACCGTCGAAGCAACGTTGCGAGAGGTGGTGCGCTGCACTCGCGACAACATCCGCATCAACACTTTCATGCTCGACGCCGACTACGGCCTGCGCTCCTTCATCGAGAAGCTGTCGTCCATCAACCGTGGCCGCGCGTTCTTCACCAACCACGAGAACCTCGGCGACTACGTGTTGGTCGACTTCATCGAGCACAAGAAGCAGCTCGCCCGCGGCCGAGGCAACCGCCGCGCCGGCTGAACCCTTGGTGTCGCGCGTGGCGTCGCGCGAAGAGGCTTGTCAGGGGACTTTCAAAATCCCCCCTTGCGCGAAGGTGATGTGATAGGGGAGAATGACGCTCATGTAATTACAGGGGTGTCGCAAGTGGCACCACTGCTGAGGCCTAAGCGCAGGGAGGCCAGCCCAGATGCACATCGAAGTCACTTCTGAACCACAAGCCAATTGGCAAGACCAGGCTAACTGCCTCGGTGTTGACCCCGACCTCTTCTTCCCCGAGCGTGGTGCGTCTACCCGCGAGGCCAAGGAAGTGTGTCGTGGCTGCACCGTCCGGTTGGACTGTTTGGAGTACGCACTTGTCAATGGCGAGAAGTTCGGCATCTGGGGTGGGCTGTCCGAGCGTGAGCGTCGCCGCTTGCGCCGTCAGCGTTCGCAGGCAGCGCGCAAGACGGCCTAGCCGATCCTTGGCGGGTGACATGCGTATAGCCGCGACTCGGTGCTACCCTCGCTGACTATGCTCCTGTTCTTGGACCCTCCTGAGATAGTTCTCATCCTCGTCGTTGTCCTTGTGTTGTTCGGTGGTTCACAGCTACCGAAGCTTGCCAAGAACCTTGGCAAGGCACAGAAGGAGTTCAAGGATGGCCTGGCCGATGGCCAGAAGGAAGCTGACAAGGAAGCAGCCAAAGCCAGAGAAGCAGCCAAGGCTGCTGAAGACGCCGACAGCTGAACGAATCAGCAATCGCAACAGAGCGCCGGTCACCCCACGGGGTGCCGGCGCTCTTGCGCGTTCTCGGCGCAGTTACCAGCTAGGCGGCGACGCGACGGCGCTTGATGATGCGGCGGCGCTCGCGCTCGCTGCACCCACCCCACACGCCGTGCTCGATGCGGTTCTCGAGGGCGTATTCCAGGCACGTGTCGAGCACCGGGCACCCATTGCAGATCTTGCGGGCGCGATCGACCCCAACGCCATCGCTGGGGAAGAACGTTGCCGGCGGATAGTTGCGGCAGTTGCCCTGGCTCATCCAAACAGACGTGGCGTCATTGTCGGTGACCGGAAGATTCGTGTTCATGCGCGTCTCCTTGTACACCGCGAACGGGGGGTTCACGGCTCGGTTGGTGCGCCCGCACGAAGCCCAGAGACCTGAGTGCCGCACCACCGTTGTAGAGATAGACGCCACAACAGCCGGTTTGGTTCCCAAATCGAGAAATTGTCTAGCACAATTCGGCAGAAAAGTCACTGCAGCCCGGGTTGGGGGCGCGAGTCGGGGTTGCCGGAGCGGCCGCTACACTTCCGGAGCCGTCTCGCCGCTCGCGCTGCGAGCCTCAACACCGGCCAGGAGCAGCACCATGACCGACATCGCTATCGAGCCGCCGCGGGCACACGCACGCATCGTGTACCTCGGGCCGGTGTCGCCCCACTGGGAGATCTACTTCGACCATGGCGACCGCACCGTGATCGACGAGTTCCGTGCCCGCGCACTCGCCCGCCTGGTGCTGCTGCCGCGCGACGATCCTCAGTTCCGCCGCAATCGTGAGCGCATTGTGCGCGACGCGGAGCGCGAGCGCATTTCACTCGAGTGGGATCTGGGCAACGGCATCGAGAGTTGATCGCGGCGTCGGGAGAGCCCTCTCGCCGGCACGCGTTCATTTGTTGTTCACCGGCTGAAACCCGGCGTGGTCGGTAAGGTCGTCGCATGTCGCAACGCCTGCTAAATCGTGAACTGAGCTGGCTGTCCTTCAATCGGCGCGTCCTGTCACTTGCCGAGGAGATGGGTATTCCGCTGCTCGAGCGGTTGAAGTTCTGCGCCATCTGCTCGTCCAACCTCGACGAGTTCTTCCAGGTGCGCGTGGCCGCACTCAAGGATCAGGTGGCCGCTGGTGTCACCCAGCCGGCGTACGACGGCTCGTCGCCGCAGGCGCAGCTCACGGAAATCGCAACCACGGCTGACCGTTTCGTGGTCGACCAGGAGCGCGTGCTGGACCAACTGCTTGCGGAGCTGGCGCGGTACGGCGTAGAGCTGGTCGATTGGTCGTCGCTGGACGCTGCCGACCACCGCCCATTGATCGAGGCCTTCGAGCAGCGCATGTTCCCGGTGCTCACACCGCTCGCTGTCGACCCGGCCCACCCCTTCCCCTACATCTCCAACCTGGCGCTCAGCCTGGCAGCGATGATCAGCGACCCCGACACGGGCGAGCGCCGCTTCGCGCGCGTCAAGGTGCCCAGTGTCTTTCCGCGGCTGGTGGCGCTGCCCGATGGCCAGCGGTTCGTGCCGGTCGAACAAATCATCGCCGCCCAGATGCACACGATGTTCGTGGGCATGGTGGTCGAAGAGCACGCCGTCTTCCGGGTCACCCGCAATGCCGACCTCACCCTCGAAGAGGAAGAGGCCGACGACCTGTTGGCGAAAGTGGAGATGGAGCTGCGGCGGCGTCGCTTCGGGCGCGCTGTTCGTTTGGAAGTGCAGCAGGGCATCAGCGAAGAAATGCTGGAGCTATTGGTGCGCGAGCTCGATCTCGAGATGGCCGACGTCACGCTGCACCGCAATCCGCTCGACCTAACCTGCATGTTTCAGCTGCACGCGCTGGACATGCCCACGCTGAAGGACACGCCATGGCCGCCTGTCACGGCGGGCCGCATTCTGCGCGCTGAAGCGCAGGACCGCAGCATTTTCTCCGTGATTCGTGAGCGCGCGCTGATGGTGCATCATCCTTACGAAAGCTTCGCCAGTAGCGTCGAGAACTTCATCGCCCAAGCTGCCGACGACCCGCGGGTGCAGAGCATCAAGATGACCCTGTACCGGGCCGGTGGCGACAGCCCCATCGCGCGCAACCTGATGCGCGCCGCCGAGCGTGGCGTGCAGGTGGCCGTGCTGGTGGAGCTGAAGGCACGCTTCGACGAAGCCACCAACGTGGGCTGGGCGAAGGCGTTGGAACGGGCGGGCGTGCACGTGGTGTACGGTCTGGTCGGCTTGAAGACGCACGCCAAGACAACGCTGGTCGTGCGCCAGGACGACGACGGGCTGCGCCGCTACTGCCACATTGGCACCGGCAACTACAACTCGAAGACAGCACGCCTCTATGAGGATGTCGGCTTCCTCACCTGCGATCCGGCGGTCGGCTCTGACGTGACGCAGCTGTTCAATCACCTCACTGGTTACAGCCGTGCGGTGGAGTTCCAATCGCTCGTCGTTGCACCGCGCGACATGCGCAATCAGCTGATCGATCTCATCGACCACGAGATGTCGTTCGGCAGCGAGGGACGCGTCACGGCCAAGATGAACTCGATTGCCGATCCGGAAATGATCGACGCGCTCTACCGAGCCAGCCAGGCAGGTGTGCAGATCGACCTGCTGGTGCGCGGTCTGTGCTGCCTGCGCCCGGGCGTGCCGGGGATGAGCGAAACCATCCGTGTGCGTAGCATCCTTGGCCGTTACCTGGAGCACTCGCGCGTCGTGCGCTTCGAACACGGTGAAGGCGACAGCCCATTGTTCCTCATCGGCAGCGCCGACTGGATGGGTCGTAACCTCGACGGTCGGGTGGAGGTGCTGGTGCCGGTCACGCACCTCAAACATCGCGATTGGCTGGACCAGGTGTTCGAGTTCGATCTGGCCGACGACATCGTGTGCCACGAGCTGGATGCGGAAGGTCTGTGGCACCGGCTGGGCCCAAGCGACTTCGCCGACGGCGATGCCCAGGCACGGTTCAATCAGTGGGTCAACGACCGCCAAAAGGCCTGATTCACCGGGCGTTGAATGTCTGATTCGCTCTGCGTTGGTGTCCTGTTCATCCCCTGTTCACTCACCCATGGGAAGCGCGTTACCTGGGTTCCGTACGGTTCGGGCGGTTGATACCCCTATCCCAGGAGAACAGCACGTGAACAACACCAAACAGCGATTCGTACTCGCCGGCATCGTTTCCCTCTCGTTGCTCGCCACCGCATGCGGTAGCGATGACACGTCCACCACCACCGACGCAGCGGTCACCACGGTCGCAGCAGGCGGCGACACCACTGTCGCGGCCGACACGACTGTCGCCGCTGACACGACCATGGCCCCTGCCGACCTGCAGGCCGTGCTCAACGCCTCGGGCGCCACCTTCCCGCAGACGTTCTACGAGGAAGTCATTGCCTCGTTCACCGACGCCAATAGCGGTGTCACCATCAACTATGGCGGCGGTGGCTCCGGCAAGGGTCGCCAAGACCTCGCTGACCAGATCGTTGATTGGGCTGGTACTGACGGCACCATCAAGGACGCGGATCTGCCCGGCTTCAAGGGTGGCGAAGTGCTGTACTTCCCGACCGTGGTCGCCCCGATCACCGTCAGCTTCAATGTCAGCGGTCTCGATACCCTGGCGCTGAGCCCGGCCACCATCGCCAATATCTTCCAGCGCACGATCACCAACTGGAATGACCCGGCAATCGCCGCCGACAACCCCGACGCGACGCTGCCCGATCTCCCCATCACGGTCGTGCACCGCAGTGACAGCAGCGGCACCACCGGCAACTTCACCAAGTTCCTGGAGAAGGCGGTCGGCGCCGATGCCGGCGGCATCTGGACGCTGGGCACCGACTCGACCATCGAGTGGCCCGCCGACACCCAGGCCGGCGAAGGCAACAGCGGTGTGGCTCAGGTCATCACCTCGACTGACGGCGCTATTGGCTACGTCGATCTTTCGGATGCAACCGACGCCGGCCTGACATTCGCCTCCGTCCAGAACAAGG
Source organism: Acidimicrobiales bacterium (assembly GCA_038328705.1). Taxonomy (GTDB): domain Bacteria; phylum Actinomycetota; class Acidimicrobiia; order Acidimicrobiales; family Ilumatobacteraceae; genus UBA668. Next base: position 8,553 of record JBBQMG010000031.1, read on the forward strand.
CTGGCGAGTTCGTCGAGCCGACCCTGGCGGGTGCTTCCGCAGCAGCCGAGGGCGCAGAGATCAAGGACAACCTCACCTATAGTGCCATCTGGGCTGACGGTGCCGATGCCTACCCAATCACTGCCCAGACCTGGATCATCGCCTACAAGGTGCAGCCCGACGCCGCCAAGGCCGAGGCTCTGAAGGCATTCCTCAACTACATCCTCACCGATGGTCAGGATCTGGCAGCGGACGTCAACTACGCACCGCTGCCCGAGGGACTGGACGCCAAGGCCATTGCCCAGCTCGACATGTTCGAGATCGGCTGACCCTCCCCCACATGCATAGGACAGGTGGTCGGCTCTTCGGGGTCGACCACCTGTCCTGTACTGTTTCCAATGGACCGATGATCCGATGACTGACATCTCGACACACTCACTCGACAGCCCACCGGACCTTCGCGGTTCGGGTGGGAAAGCCGATGGAGCCTTCCGCGGAACCAGCTACGTCGCTGGCGGTGCGGTGCTACTGGTTCTTGGCCTGATCACCTACACGATGATCAGCCGTAGCACCGATGCGCTGTCGCACATGGGGCTCGACTTCTTCGCCAGCAAGCGATGGAACCCACCGGGCGAGCAATACGGAATCCTGTCGTACATCTGGGGCACCGTGTTCACCGCTTTCATCGCGTTGTGCATCTCCGTGCCGCTCAGCCTCGGAATTGCGTTGTTCATCACGCAGGTGGCGCCATCGTGGCTGAAGAAGACGATGACCTACGTCATCGACCTTCTCGCCGTTGTGCCGTCGGTCGTCTTTGGCTTGTGGGGCGTACTGGTTCTCTCGCAGAACATCAAAGGTTTTTACGGATGGCTGTCGGACACATTCGACGGCATCCCGATTCTGGGCACCTTCTTCGGAGCCAACCCCCAGGGTCGCTCGTTCTTCACGGCCGGCATCATCCTGGCGGTCATGATCACGCCCATCGTTGTGTCGCTCTCACGAGAGGTGATCGAGACGACGCCTTCGTTCGAAAAGGAGGCAGCACTGGCTCTGGGCGCCACTCGCTGGGAGATGATTCGCGGCGCGGTGCTGCCGCACTCCAAGGGTGGGCTCGTCGGTGCCGTAATGCTTGGCCTCGGCCGGGCGATGGGTGAGACCATCGCGGTCGCGTTGGTCATCGGCAGTGCCACCGGGCAAATCACACTCAATGCGCTGGCCTCGGGCAACTCCATGCCGGCCGTCATCACGGCGGAGTGGGGCGAGGCGGACACACTGAAGAAGTCGGCTCTCATCGCCATGGCGATGACCCTGTTCGTGCTGACCATCATCGTCAACGTGATCGCCACCTCCGTTGTCAATCGGTCGATGAAGAAGTCGAGGGGCGCATGAGTTCCGCATTGGCCGAGCGTCCGACCGAGACGCCGCTGACTGCCGGTGATTTGCAAACGCACCGCAGCTGGCGCACCACGAAAAGCCACCTGATGGTCGGGCTGATGTTCGTCGCCTTCCTCGTCATCCTGGTGCCGCTGGTTGCCGTGATCGGCACCGTGGTCACCCGCGGTGCAGGCGTTGTGTTCCGTGACTTTCCCGATTGGTTCACCAGCGAGATCCCGGTGCGTCGACGTGCAGTCGGCCCGGGCATGGGCCCGGCCGTTGTAGGAACGCTTCTGATCACGCTTTTTGCTTCGTTGTTGGCAATTCCGCTCGGAATTCTGGGCGCTGTGTACCTGCACGAGTACGGCGGCCAGTCGCGGCCTGCTCAGGTCATCCGCTTCCTTTCGAACGTGATGACCGGCGTGCCGTCCATCGTGATGGGTCTGTTCGTCTACGTCGTGTTCACCATCAACTTCGGCCTGGCCGGCGTCGGCGGCTCACTGGCGCTGGCCTGCCTGATGCTGCCGGTGGTCATCCGCTCCACCGAGGAGATGCTGCGGTTGGTGCCGACTCACCTGCGCGAAGCCAGCTACGCGCTCGGCACCCGAAAGGGTCGCACCATCGTCTCCATCGTGTTGCCGTCGGCTCTTCCTGGCGTGGTCAGCGGTTGCCTGCTGGCGATTGCTCGTGCTGCCGGCGAAACCGCTCCGCTGTTGTTCACCATCGGGTTCGTCACCAAGGTGAACACCAACCTGTTCGACGGGCCCAACACGACGCTGTCCTACCAGATTTTCAAGAATGCCAGCGAGACGCTGCCCGGGCCGCAGGAGCGTGGGTGGGGCGCCGCCTTCACGCTGGTGGCGATCACGTTCCTCTTCACTGTCATTGCTCGGCTCGTCACCGCCTCGTATCAGAAGCGGCGATGATGACGTCCTTACCAAAGACCAGCCCGCAGACCACTTCCCTCAATCAGGAGGACACCATGGCGCTCGACGCCAACGAGACCACGACCGAGGTGGTCGCGCCCGAGACGGTGCCACCCAAGACGGTCTTCGATCTGCAGGAATTGGAGGTGCACTACGGATCGTTCCGTGCGGTGCGCGAGGTGAATCTACAGATCGCCAAGAACGAGATCACCGCCTTCATCGGGCCATCGGGCTGCGGTAAGACGACTGTGTTGCGCTGCCTGAACCGAATGAACGACGTCATCCCGTCGGCTCGAGTTGGTGGCAAGGTGCTCTACCACGGCGTCGATCTGTACGGCCCCGGTGTGTCGGCAACCGAAGTTCGTCGTCGCGTCGGCATGGTTTTCCAGCGGCCCAACCCGTTCCCGAAGAGCATCTACGACAACGTCGCCTTCGGTCCGCGGGTGAACGGCGTCAAGAGCAAGAGCGACCTGGACGACATCGTCGAGGAATCGCTGCGAGGGGCAGCGTTGTGGGACGAAGTCAACAGTCGACTGAAGTCTTCAGCACTCGGTATGTCGGGTGGTCAACAGCAGCGGTTGTGCATCGCTCGCGCGATTGCGGTACGTCCTGAAGTGATCCTGATGGACGAGCCGTGTTCGGCCCTCGACCCAATTGCAACCGCCCGCATCGAAGATCTCATGCAGGAGATCAAGAGCCGCTTCACCATTGTCATCGTCACCCACAACATGCAACAGGCCGGCCGCGTCAGCGATCGCACCGCGTTCTTCACGACGGAAGTCAATACGGAGAGCGATCGACGCACCGGTGTGCTGGTGGAGTACGACAAGACCACCACGATCTTCTCCAAGCCCGCCGACGAACGCACCGAGGCCTATGTGTCAGGAAGGTTCGGCTGATGGACGAGCTACGCAAGACCTACCATCACGAGTTGGAAAGCGCTCGCGCCGAGCTCGCTCGGCTCGCCGCGCTCGTTGCCGAACTGATCCCGCGGGCGACCGCCATTTTGCTCGACAGCGACCTCGAAGGTGCCGAGTACATCATTCGTGGTGACGAAGAGATCGATGCTCGCTGCGTCGAGCTTGAAGAGCAGTGCATTCGCATTCTGGCGTTGCAGGCGCCGGTGGCCACCGAGCTGCGCCAGGTTGTCGCGCTGCTGAAGATGATCTCCGAAGTCGAACGTAGCGGCGACCTGGTACGCAACATTTGCAAGGCCGCCCGGCGCGTGTACGGCCACGACCTCGACCCCAAGCTGCGAGGCATCATCAATCGGATGGGCGAGCAGGCCCAGCAGGTATTCTCGGCAGCGATCGAGGCATTTGTCGAGAACGACGTCGCGAAGGCCGCCGCGCTCGATGATATGGACGCGTACCTCGATGCCCTGCAGAAGCAGTTCATCCAGGCGATCTTCGAGAGCCAAGCCGCCGGACGCATCGATATGCAGGTCGCTGTACAACTGGCAATGGTCGCCCGCTTTTTCGAGCGAATTGGCGACCACGCCGTCAACATGGCCGAGCGCGTTCGCTTCACTGTCACCGGTTGGGTGCCCGACCATCGCAAGCCTGAGCGAACAACGGTCCAGCTCGAAGAAACCGTGACCACTTCAAGCAGTGAGACCGCCGGGGACCAGTGAGCTTGTTCGCCCGCGGCGAGTTGGAACAATTGCGACGGGATCTCGCGCAGGCACAGTCGTCGGCGCAAGCCACTGAGGCCGAGGTAGAACGACTGCGCGCTGGCCTGGATGCGGTGCCCGCCGGCATCGTGCTGGCCGACGAGAAGGGTCGCCAACTGCTCCGCAACCACGTTGCTTCAGTGGGCGGTCACGTCGACCTGCTGGTCGAGGAGGCCGTGGAGCGGTTGCTCGTTGCAGCGGTAGCCGGGCAGGCCGGTGAGCAGCGTCTGACACTCTTCGGGCCACCGCAACGCGTGCTGTTGATCCGTGGCATTCCGCTCGCGAACGGCGGTGCGCTGGCGGTCATCGACGACCTCAGTGACCGTGCCCGGTTGGATGCGATACGAACCGATTTCGTCGCCAACATCAGCCACGAGCTGAAGACGCCGGTGGGCGCACTTGCGATCCTGGCTGAGGCGCTGGCGGATAACGACGACATCGGCGTGAACCGACGGCTTGCGCTCAAGATGGTGGAGGAAGCGCACCGCGCCTCGGGCACCATCGACGATCTGTTGGAACTCTCGCGCATCGAGCTGGGCGGCCCGGGCGAGCGCGAAGAGGTCAGCCTGTCCGCCGCAATTGGTGAGGCTGCCGCTCGCCATCGACTCATCGCCGACACCGTCGGGGTCGGCCTGGAAGTGAAGTGCGTCACGCCCGAGACTGTGGAGGGTGATCGCCTGCAGCTCGTCTCCGCGCTCAGTAACCTCATCGACAACGCGGTGAAGTACAGCAACAATGGCGGCGTTGTCACGATCTCCTCCCGCGAGCGCGAAGGTTTCGTGGAAATCGAGGTGTCCGACACCGGCATCGGTATTCCGGCGCGCGATCTGGACCGTGTGTTCGAACGGTTCTACCGAGTTGACCGTGCCCGCAGCCGCACCACCGGTGGCACCGGCCTGGGGTTGGCCATCGTGCGCCATGTGGCGACCAATCACGGTGGCGACGTCACTGTGCGCTCACGCGAAGGGGAGGGCTCCGTCTTCACCCTCCGTATTCCAACGACAGACCATATTCCAACGACAGACCGTATTCCAACGACAGACCGTATTCCAACGGGAGAAGGACGCTGACAGTGGCGAACACAGGAGTACAGACCGTGCTCGTGGTCGAGGACGAAGCCAGCTATGTCGAGGCGTTGATCATCGGGCTCACCCGTGAGGGCTTTCGCGTCGAGGTGGCCGTCGATGGCGTTGAAGCCTTGGCGCGCTTCGACATCGTGCAGCCAGATGTGGTGCTGCTCGACGTGATGCTGCCCAAGATCAGCGGCATCGATGTGTGTCGGCAATTGCGCAAGCGAAGTCAGGTACCGATCATCATGGTGACGGCCAAGGGCGCAGAGATCGACACAGTCGTCGGTCTCGAAGTCGGCGCCGACGACTACGTCACGAAGCCGTACCGTATGCGCGAACTGGTCGCCAGAATGCGCGCTGTGATGCGCCGCCAGGGTGTCATTGGTACTGAAGGCCCGGAACTGTCTGAGGGGGCCATCACCGTTGGCGACGTCAGCCTCGACCCAGAGGAGCACCGTGTGCTGATCGACGGTATCGACGTGCAGATGCCGCTCAAGGAGTTCGAGCTGCTGCACCTGCTGTTGGCCAACGCCGGCCGGGTGTTGTCGCGCGACGTGCTGATCGACCGGGTGTGGGGCAGCGATTATGTGGGCGACACGAAGACGCTCGACGTGCACGTCAAGCGCCTTCGCGGCAAGCTGGAGATCGACTCCGCGAACCCCACAAGAATCGTGACAATTCGTGGTCTTGGCTACAAGTACGAGCGATTCAAGGTCTGATCGTCCCTCGCAGTGGCGGCGGCTCCACCTACGATGCTCGGGTGAGTAGCGAGCGAGTGCGTACCGATGCGGTGTACCGCAGAGGTCGGCGCCCGGTGCAAACACAGTCGCCGTTCCGACGGTTGGCTCGCACTCATGCGTTCATCGCCATCGGCGACGCCGCGATGTACGGCGCCGTTGCGGGAGAGGTGCTCAGCCTCGGCCCCGACGCGCAGCGCTCGGCGGTGCTTCGGTACCTGATCGTCAGCTTCGCGCCGTTCGTCGTGGTCGCCCCGCTGATCGGGCCGACGATCGACAGGATTCCCGGTGGTCGCAGAATGGTGGTTCAGATCACAGCGGTCGTACGCGCCGCGCTCTACGTACTGATGGCGTTCCACACCGATGACATCTTGCTGTACCCGCTGGTGTTCGTGGCGCTGGTGATGCAGAAGACCTACACCGTTTCGAAGTCAGCGCTGGTGCCCAGCGTGGTGCGCGACGACGATGAGCTCGTCGAGGCCAACTCCAAACTCGGCTTGATCTCGGGACTTGTGGGCGCGCTTGCCATTGGTCCACTGCTGGGGCTCGGCCACTTCAGTGCCGCCGCTGCGCTGATGGTCGGCGTCGCGGCGTTCATTGTCGCAACCATCTCGGCGCGGCAGTTGCCGCGTGAGGCAATTGCGTCCAAGCCGGCAGAACGGGCCGAGCGCGAGGAGCTGCGCTCTGCGGGAATCGTGTTGGCCTCGGCCGCAATGATGTCGATTCGCGGGGTGGTTGGGTTTCTCACGTTCCACCTGCTGTTCTGGCTACGCGAGGACTACGGGCTCGCCCAGTTCGGCATTGCGGCGGGCGCCAGCACGCTCGGCTCGATGAGCGGCAACATCGTTGCGCCGCGCCTGCGTCGTGCACTGCGCGAGGAAGTGATGCTGACCATCGCGTTGACAGTCATCGCCGGCGCCGGAATCTTCGCTGCGTTGACGGGGGGACTCGGCACCGCGATCGCGGTCGCATTCGTTGCCAACTTCTCCGCCGCAATCAGCCGGCTGGCGTTCGACTCGATCGTGCAGCGCGATGCGCCCGATGCCAACCAGGGGCGCGCGTTCGCTCGCTACGAGACTCGTTTCCAGCTGTCATGGGTGCTTGCCGGTCTGCCGCCGGTGTTCTTCACCCTGCCGGGCCAGGTGGGTTTCCTGGTCGTCGGCCTGGTGGGTACGTTCGCAGCGGCCAGCTACCTCATTGGCTCGCGAGCGGTGCAGTCCGGCAAGCCGCTGCCGATGTCGCTGACCCAGCGGGCCCGTAGAGGCCTGGAAACCACGGTGGCGAAGCGTCGCAGCAACACGCCACCCAAGGGGAACGAACGTCCCGAGACCCGCCGCAAGTGACGCGCTTTTTCGCCTGTGAACCAGATGGCAGCGCCTTGAGCGCGTCACTTCTCGAGGTCGGCGGAGACGGTTACGGAAGTGACGCGGTCTTCTCACTGTGAGGCTGGTGGGCGAGCGGGGAGCGCGTCACTTCGCCAGAGTGTGAGGGATCGTTGCTGGTCAGCGGCGGGCGATGAGCTCGAGGACGCGGTCGACGGGGAGACCGGGGACTACGTTGCCGCCGACGCCGGCAATCGTGTCGGCGACGAAGAGGGCGTTACACACGGCCTCTTCGGTGGCATCGACGACGGCGGAGAACACGTCGTCGATGGACCCGTCGGCGAGCAGCTCGATGGTGGTGAGGCCCGTCGCGTCGCGGGAGAGTCGGTTCGCGGTACTGACGGCGCAGAAGATGTCGCCGCTGCCGTTGTGGGCCACCGACCCGGTGCGCGCCAGGCCAAGGCCAACGCGTCGTGCGACCCGCGCCAACTGACGAGCGTCGAGCGGAATGTCGGTGAGCACGACACCGATGCAACTGCCACCCTGGTCGAGCGTGGGCGCCGGCGGAACAGCAGCCCGATCGGCGGCGAGCGATTCACCCACCATTACGCCACCGATGCGTAGTTCGCGAAGCGCTCCGAAATTGCAGAGCAGCAGCACACCGACTGTGCCCATTCCGGGTATGTGACGAGACGAGGTGCCGATGCCCGCCTTGTGACCCATTGTGACCATGCCGCAGCCGGCACCGACTGCTCCCTCGGCGACCGGGCCGTCGGTGGCCGCAGCAATCGCCTCTCGAGCGTGTGCAGCGGTGACCCATCGGCGGCGCATGTCGTCGAGCCACGAGTCGTCGCACTCGCCGACGACCGGGATCACCACTTCATCGACGCCGGCGGCGAAGAGTTCGTCGACCACGCCGTCCGATACTCGGCCCACCGACGACGTCCCGGTGAGCAGGATGGGGGTTTCGACCACACCCCACTCGGTCATCTCGATGGTGCCCGTGAGTTCCCCGGCGCCGTTGAGCACGGCGGGTGCGGCGGGCATCGGACGGGCGAACAAGGCGGCCGGGTCGTCGGGAACTATCGCCGTCACACCGGTGCGGGCGATGGGTTCATCGCCCTCGCCGTGCCACACGGTCACCTGGCCAACGCGCACGCCGGGCACATCGGTGATGGCGTTGTACGGGCCGGTCGCGTAGGAACCGAAAGCGAGTCCGAGCTCGCGAGCGCGGGGGCGTGGGCGTGGTGGAAGCGACGTCATGGCAGGCAATCTAGAGTCGGGCTCGTGACCGTGCTTGAAGTGTTGAGGGGTTCCGAGGAGCGATATGGCTGAGCAGCCGCAGTGGTGGGTCGGAACCGATGAGTCGGGTGGCATCCCGAATCCCGGGCGACCCGACGTCGAGCCGCCGGTTCGCTGGCGATTGGAGGCAGTCGCCGCCGCCCAGCGACCGCGGGGTCTGGAGCTCTCGCCCGACGGCGTCACGCTTGCGTTCATGCTGGACCGTGACACGTCGGATGTGTGGACGGTCTCGGTCGTCGACGGTCATCCGGTGCAGGTGACCACCGGCCGCCCACTTGCTGCGTTTTGGGAGGACGGCAACGCAGTCTGGTCGCCTGACGGCACTCGTCTTGCGTTCACGCAAGGCGGGCGGGTGTTGGTGGTAGCCGCGACCGGAGGAGTGCCCGTTGACGTCTGCGAAGCCTCGGGACCAGTGTGGCTCGACGACGACCGGCTGATAGTCGGTATCAGTCGTGATGCTCACCCCAACGACAAGACGGTGCTCGCGATAGTGACGATTGCGGATGCTTGGCCGCAGCCGCTGGCGCACGTGGGCGCCGACTACGTGACCGCGGTGGTGTCGCCCGATCGCACTCAGGTTGCCTACACCGTCTTCCACCACGACGATTTGAACTGCATCAGCCTGCACGTGGTCGACGTCGCCTCGGGGGTGTCACGTGTGGTGGTGCATCAGCCTGGCTTCCAGCTGCGAAGCCCGGTGTGGTCGCCTGACGGTGCCCATCTCGCATTCGCCAGTGAGTGGCCCGGTTGGTACGAGGTCTTCGTGGTGCACGCGTCGGACGGCGCCGCCGCCCGCCAGCTCACCACGGCCGAAGCCGACTTCGGTGAGCTTCTGTTCACGGCCGATGGTTCGTCGCTCGTCGGCATTCGCACGCGGCACGGCGTGGCTGACCTGGTGGCGATCGACGCGGCCGACGGCGACGTGACGGTGCTCGCCGAAGGCGGCACATGGTCGTCGCCACAGCTGCTGCCCGACGGTTCGGTGGCGGCGGTGCACGAGTCGTTCTTGTCGCCGGCGCGGGTGCGTCTGGTCACCGCCGACGGGGCGCAGCGCGATCTGTTCAATCCCGCGTCGGCTCCCGTGCGCGCCGCGCCGCACGTCGTGCCGCAGCACGTCAGCTACCTGTCGCTGGATGGTGTGGAAGTACACGGCTGGCTGTATCGGCCATCGGGGGCGACATCGGCCACGCCGTGCCCGGCGGTGGTGCAACCGCACGGCGGCCCGACCTCGGTGACCGGCGACGAGTGGGACGGCGTGGCGCAATACTTCCTCGACAAGGGCTACGCCTGGTTCGCCATCAACTTCCGTGGCAGCACCACCTATGGCCGCGAGTTCGAACGCGCCAACCATGGTGTGTGGGGCGTTGCGGACACGCACGATTGTCTGGCCGCCCACGACCATCTCGCGACCCTCGACTGGGTTGACCCGACCCGCGTCGCCATCTTCGGCGCCAGCTATGGCAGCTACATGGCGCTGCACTCCGTGGTCGACGACCCCGACAATCGGTTCGCATGTGCCGTGGCCAAGTACGGGGACTGCGACATCCTCACTTCGTGGGCGCAGGGCGACCTGGTGGGCCGGCTCGACCTGCAGCGGATGATGGGCCACCCGCGTGCGGCGCGGGCGGAGTACACGGCTGGTTCGCCGATCCATCGCATCGAACACCTCCAGGTGCCGATACTGATTGCGCATGGCGAGCTCGATGATCGGGTGAGCCCGAAACAGTCACAGGAACTAGTGGAAGCGCTGGGCCGCGAAGGCAAGCAATTCGAGTACATCACCTATCCAACGGAGGGCCACGGCCTGCTCCGAACTGAGCCGTTCCTGCACTTCCATCGCCGCTTGGAACGCTTCCTCGACTGGTATCTGATGCCGTGATGTCCTTCACGGCCGAGTCGAGCGACCGTGTGTGGCAACATTGTCTGAGCGACGGCGCAGCTTTGCGCCCTTCTCGTGGGGAGCACAAACTGTGACGACGACATCGATGAGGCGACGAGTTCTGGGGATTGCCATAGCGACTTGTGCGCTCGCTGCCACTGTCATGGTGGCGGCGGCCCAGACGTCCGCCGCCGACAACGTCACACTGACGGTCGGGTTGCTACAGGACGTCGATTCGCCCAACGTCACCGTTGGCTACACGGTCGCGGCCTACGAGTTGTGGAACCTGCAGTACGCAACACTCACCGACAAGGCAGCTGACGACTTCTCCATCATTCCCGGTCTGGCCGAATCGTGGGAGGCCAGCGCCGACGGACTGACCTACACGTACAAGCTGCGCGATGGATTGAAGTGGAGCGACGGCCAGCCGCTGACGGCGGAGGACGTCGTATGGACCATCAACACGTCTCGCGAGCAGGAGTGGACGAACCATTTTGCGACCACGACCAATCTCACAGCCACTGTTGTCGACGACCGCACGCTCACCATTGTCACATCGGTGCCGGACCCGAAGCTGCCGACGATGGATGTGTACATCGTGCCCAAGCACATTTGGGAAAGCCACGCGGGTACCACCGATGACCTTGCTGCCTACGACGCGCTCGATGGTGTTGGCTCCGGCCCTTTCACCCTGAAGGAACGCAAGGCCAACCAAGAGTGGACGATGGTCGCCAACGCCAACTATTGGAAGGGCACCCCGGCAATCAGCCAGGTTGTGTTCCGCGTGTTCAGCGACGGTGATGCGATGGTCACCGCGTTGCGCAGCGGCGAGATCGACGTGGCACACCTGGTGCCATCGCAGGCATTCGAGGACCTGCAGAGCGAGGCCAACATCGTCACCGTGGCTGGCGCGCAGGGTGGGTTCACCGAGTTGGCGATGAACGGCATGGCCGGTGGCCTGGGCGACGGTCACCCGGCACTTCAGGATCTGACAGTGCGCCACGCGATCGCACAAGCGATCGATCGAAAGGCACTCTTCGATCGAGTGGTGAAGGGACAAGGTGAGCTGATCGACACGCTCGGCGTCTCACCGGACTCGGAGTGGACGCCAACGCTGCCGACCAACCAGCAGCTGAACTACAACCCAACGGCCGCCAACGCTGCGCTCGATGCTGCCGGCTACCTCGACGCTGATGGCAATGGAATTCGCGAGATGCCCGACGGTGGCAATGAATTGAAGTTCCGTTATGCGGAGCGCAGCGACAGCGTCAATGGCGCAGCCATCCGCGAGCTGATCGCAGGCTGGCTCAAGGAGATCGGGATCGCGCTTGATGTCTCGGTCTTCGACGACACGCAACTCGGTCAGCAGGTCTACGACGGCACGTACGACCTGTTCGTGTGGGGCTGGACCCCGTTCGTCGACCCGGACCCGATGTTGAGCTACTTCACCTGCGATCAGCTCACCACCGATGCGGCATCACCCGGTTACAACGACGCAAACTGGTGCAGCCCCGAGTACGACGCGCTGTACACCCAGCAGAACCAAGAGCTGGATCGGGCCAAGCGAGTGGAACTCGTGAAGCAGATGATCACGCTCTTCTACACCGAGTCGACCTACGTCGTGCTCTACCACGATGCCGACACGCAGGCCTATCGCACCGACCGCTTCACGGGCTGGACACAGCAACCCAAGGGCACTGGACCAGTCGTGTTCTCCAACAGCTCGCCGAGCTACTTCAACCTGAAGCCGATCGAGGGTGGTGGCGGCAACGACAGCTCCAGTACCGGCCTCCTCATCGGCATCATCGGTGGCGTACTCGTACTACTGGTGATTGGCGGCGTACTCATCGCTCGCTCGCGCTCGACCGCTGACGAACGCGAGTAGCCCTCAGCCGTGCGTCTGCGCTTCGTCATCATGAAGGTTGTGGGGGCACTCAGCACACTCGCGTTCGTGGTGGTCTTCAACTTCTTCCTCTTTCGCATCGTCAACGAGAACACCGTTGCGTCGATGTTCCGCGGGCGCAACCTCAGTGCCAGCCAGATCGCACGGCTGGAGCGTCAGTTCAACCTCGACGGCAGTAAGTGGGAGCAGTTCACTGCGTACGTCGGCCAATTGCTGCATGGCAATCTCGGCCTGTCGATGAAGGACTTCCGGCCGGTGACCACGGTCATCGGTGAGGCCCTGTGGCCGACGGTCCTGCTGGTCGGCACCTCCACGCTGCTGTCGATGACCGGCATCTGGTTGGGTTTCCGCGCCGGATGGCGCCGGCGCAGCCGCTACGACGTTGGTGTGACCACCTTCTCGATGTTCACGTACTCGATGCCCGACGCCTGGCTGAGCATGGTCTTCCTCGGTCTGTTCGCCTCGGGTCTTGGTCTGTTCCCGACAGGCGGGCTGGAGGACTCGGGCAGCAGTGCCACAGGGCTGGCGCAGTTCTTGGACCAGGCGCACCACATGGCCTTGCCAGCGATGGTGCTCGCAATTGCGTACATCGGTGAGTACACCATCGTCGCCCGCTCGGCGATGATCGACACACTGCGTGAGGACTACCTGCAACTGGCACGCGCGAAGGGCCTGACCGAAGCCAACGTGCGTCGCAAGCACGCGCAACCCAACGCGCGGCTGCCAGTGGTCAGCCTCTCTGCCCTCAACTTCGGGTTCGTTCTGAGCGGCGCGATCGTTGTTGAATCGATCTTCTCCTGGCCGGGGCTGGGTCAGCTGACGCGCAACGCTGCGACGGGTCCTGACTTTCCGGTACTTCAGGGCCTCTTCCTGTTGTTCAGCGCATCGCTGATCTTTGCCAACCTGGTGGCCGACCTGCTCTACGGCCGCATCGATCCGCGGGTGAACGGACGATGACCGACGTACATATACCTCGCTCCGGTCGCGCCGTTGCCTGGGATCGCCGTCGCGCCTCGCTGGCGAGCGTGTGGCACAGCCTGCGTAATGACCGGCTGGCTCTGCTCGGCCTCATCGTGCTGTTGCTGTTCACGCTGTTGGCCTTCGCTGCTCCGCTGCTCAGTGACAAGTCATCGCTCAGCGCCGCCAACACCGGGGACAACCCGGTGTGGTCGCCGCCCAGTTGGGAGTTCCTGTTCGGAACCGATCATCTTGGGCACAGCGTCGCAGCCCAGTTCCTGTGGGGTAGTCGAATCAGCCTCTTCGTCGGGCTGATGGCCACCCTGCTGCAGGTCGGCATCGGGTCGTTGGTCGGCCTCACCGCTGGTTTCTTCGGCGGCTGGGTCGATGCGGTGCTGATGCGCCTCACCGACTGGTTCTTGGTCATTCCGTTCCTGCCGCTGGCCATTGTGCTCGCCGCCGTCTTGCAGCGTGGGCTGTGGACGATCATCCTTGTCATCGGCGTCACCTCGTGGCCGTCGACCGCGAGGCTGTTGCGCGCACAGGTGCTGACAGCGCGCCAGCGCCTGTACGTCGATCGAGCGCGCTCGCTGGGTGCGGGCCGGATACACGTCATGCGGCGCCACGTCCTGCCCAACGTGACGCCGTTGATCCTGGCCAGCACCACGTTGGCAGTGCCGATCTCGATTCTCACCGAGACGACGCTTTCGTTCCTGGGCCTCGGTGACCCGACAGCCACCTCATGGGGGGGCATGCTGAACGCGGCCAAGGACAACAGCGCGATCAGCGGCGGCCGCTGGTGGGCGTACATGCCGCCGGGTCTTGGCATCGTGTTCGTCGTGCTCGCCGTTACGTTGTTCGGGAGAGCGTTGGAAGAGATCCTCGACCCTCGGCTGCGTGAGCGATGAGCGTTCTCGAACTTCAGGACTTGTGCGTCACCTATCGCACCGACGGCGGGCCCGTGCCGGCAGTGCGCGGGGTGAACCTGACCGTGGAGGCAGGCCAGACGGTGGGCCTCGCCGGTGAGAGCGGGTGTGGCAAGAGCACCATCGCGAGCGCGGTGCTGCGGTTGTTGCCGAGGGGGACAGAGGTCAGTGGCAAGGTGCTGCTCGACGGCGAGGATGTCTACGCGATGACGCCCGGCCGCCTGCGTGCCGTGCGGTGGACCAGTGCCGCCATCGTGTTCCAGGGCGCGTTGCAGTCGCTGAACCCAGTGCGTCGCGTCGGGCAGCAGATCGAGGAAGCGGTCCTGTTGCATTCAACACAGTCGCAAGCAGCGGCGCGGGTACTTGTCGGCGAGCTGCTGGAACGTGTCGGAATTCCCGCAGCAAGAGCGGACCATTACCCCCACGAACTGTCCGGTGGGCAACGCCAACGGGTGCTGATCGCACTGGCGTTGGCGTGCGGTCCGAAGCTGTTGATCGCCGACGAGCCGACCACTGCGCTCGATGTGATGGTGCAGGCTCAGGTGTTGGCATTGCTGGAGGAGTTGCAGCGCGAGGAGGGTATGGCGTTGCTGTTCATCACGCACGACCTGTCGGTGCTGACGCACGCGTGTCAGCGGCTGGCCGTCATGTACGCCGGGCGAATTGTGGAGGAAGGCAGCAGCAAAGAGGTCTTCGCCGACCCACAGCACCCGTACTCGCGAGCGTTGGCTGCGGCGTTCCCGACGATTGGCGACCCGATCTCGCGCATGAATCCAACGGGCTTGGCCGGCGACCCGCCGGACCCGTCGGCGCTGCCCTCCGGGTGCCCGTTCGCGCCGCGCTGCGCGGTTGCCGTTGCGGAGTGTTCAACTCTCGATGTGGCGCTTCGCCATGCCGGGGTCGGTCGCAGCGCGGCATGCATCCACGTAGATGGTCCTGATGTCTGACCCGGTCGTGTCGCTCACCAATGTGCAGGTGCAGTTCGGCGGGGGGCGCATACGAGCCGTCGACACGGTGTCACTGGAGGTCGCGCGTGGCGAGGTCGTGGCGCTGGTCGGTGAATCCGGGTGCGGCAAGACCACGTTGATCCGCTCGATCATCGGTCTCGAGCCGCTGGCCCACGGGTCGATCACGGTCGAGGGCAAGCCGGTCGGGATGGGTCGCGGATTGCGGGCGCTACGCCAGCGGGTGCAGATGATCTTTCAGGATCCGTCGGGTGCGTTGAACCCGCGGCACTCGATCTATGAGGCGGTGGCCGAGGGTCTGCGCATCCACAAGGTCAAAGGCCACGAGCCAACGCTGGTCGCCGAGGCGCTGGCCGCTGCCGGCCTGCGCCCGGCCGAGCGCTACCTGCGTCGCTTTCCCCACGAGCTGTCCGGTGGTCAGCGTCAACGAGTGTTGATCGCCGCGGCCATGGCATTGCAGCCAACGCTGCTGTTGGCCGACGAGCCGGTTGCCAGTCTCGATGCCTCCATTCGCGGCGAGATATTGGCGCTGATGCGGTCGTTCGTCGATACGCACGGTGTGTCGATCATCGCCGTCACGCACGACCTCGGGCTGGCCTGGAACATCGCTGACCGAGTGGCGGTGATGTACCTCGGTCGCATCGTGGAGGTCGGCCCGACGGAGGATGTACTGCGGGCGCCGAAGCATCCGTACACACAGGCGCTGCTCAGTGTGGTCCCCGAGATCGAGGGCATGGAGCAGCAGATTCTCGTCGGCGAGACCCCGGACCCGTCGCGTGTGCCCGCCGGTTGCCGCTTTCACCCCCGCTGCCCGCTGGTGGCCAGTGGCGAAGCCGACCGGCGCGGCTTTGGCGACAAGTGCCGAGGCGTGGATCTCGAGCTCGAACCGGAAGTGGGTTCCCACCAAGTCGCCTGCCACGCAGTCGCCAACGGCTAGTGTCCTGAGTCAGAAATCACTCACGTTGATGTCGATGTCGTAGTACGATCAACGGGTGGCTGGTCGTGGTCGTCCAAGAGCGTTGTTGATGGTGTCCGACGAGGATCGGGGGGTGCTGGTTCGTTGGTCGAAACGGCCGACGTCGCCGCATTCGATCGCGCAGCGTGCCCGGATCGTGTTGCTCGCAGCCGATGGTCTGTCGAACAACGAGGTGGCCGACAAGGTTGGGTGTAATCAGGCGACGGTGGTGAAGTGGCGTAAGCGGTTCATCGAACGCGGTCTGGATGGTCTGCCCGATGATCCGCGACCGGGGGACACCGCGTTCGATCACCGATGACGATGTCGAGGCGCTGATCGTGCGCACCCTCGAGGACAAGCCCACGGACGCAACGCATTGGTCGACGCGTGATCTCGCCGCGAAGTCGGGGATGTCGCCGTCGTCGGTGGGGCGGATCTGGCGGGCGTTCGGGTTGAAGCCATGGTTGACCGACACGTTCAAACTGTCCGAGGACCCGCAGTTCGTCGACAAGGTCCGTGATGTAGTCGGGTTGTACATGAACCCGCCCGAACATGTGGTGGTGATGTGCGTCGATGAGAAGACCAGCATCCAAGCTCTCGACCGCACCCAGCCGTCGTTGCCGATGCGACCCGGCCAGATCGAACGCCGCACCCACGACTACAAGCGTCACGGTGTCACCGATCTGTTCGCCGCGTTGAACCTGGCCACCGGCCAGGTCGTGCATCAGACCCGCGCTCAGCATCGGGCGATCGAGTTCCGCAAGTTCCTCGATCTGATCAACGACACGGTGCCGGCTGACCTCGCCGTCCATGTCGTGCTGGACAATTCATCGACGCACAAGACCCCGGCGATTCATGACTGGTTGCTCAAGCATCCGAGGTTCACGTTCCACTTCACGCCGACGTCGTCGTCATGGATGAACCTCGTCGAGCGATGGTTCGCCGAGCTGACCAATAGGATGCTGCGCCGCTCAGCGCACACCTCGATCACCGCCCTGACCGCCGACTTGAACACGTGGATCACCGCCTGGAACGACAACCCCAAACCATTCGTGTGGCACAAGACCGCCGACCAGATCCTCGACAGCCTCAAGAAATACTTGACGAACCTCTGACGCGGGACACTAGGCGGTTGGTGCCTCAAGTCCCGAACCCATGCACTTGAAGGGGTGGCCGAAGCCTGGCAAGCGAGGGGGCTTTGGTGATGGGGTGCCCCTGAGCGGCGCGTGAGTGCCGATGCTGCGACCCATCGTCTAGGCGCGGGGGAGGCGCTCGTTCCACACTCGTTCGCCGACCAGATCGCCGTCGCGCTCGGCGCGTAGGGCGATGTCGACGTGGAACCACTCTCGGTCGCTACGGACGTCCAACACAGCCTCCGTCGAGCACTCGGTCGTCGACCCATCGGGCAGGACGAACGTCATGTCGTAGCGGCTGCGACCCTTCGCCCAACCCTTCGACAGATCGACCGTGCTGATCCCCAGAGAGCCCTCGTACGCGTCGGTGATCACGGTGCCGTGAGTGCCGGCGTAAGTGCCGCCGTACCCGCTGTGCACTCGGGTCTCGCGCGCCAGCACGTCGGTCTCGTAGCGCCACACCACACCATCGCCTTCGCTGTCGGAAGGCCCGGCGCCGGCTTCGAACTCATCGCAGGCGGCAGGCAGCGAAGTGACGGTGGGGAGCACGATGCGTACCGACCCGCGCTGCACGCCGAGTGTGAACGGCTGCGACGGCGGCCAGCAGTTCGGCCAGTCGGTGCCCGAGATCGCGAGGCGCAAACGATGGCCGGGGATCATCGTCCACGTGGTCGCCTCGAACTGCACCTTCACGTCCATCCACTCGCCGGGCGCGATCGGTTGCGGTGATGCGCCCAACTGGCCGAAGGCATCAGCGGGCCACACGCCACGCTGCGCAAGGTCGAGCATGCCCCGGGTGATCAGCGTGCTGGTACCATCGGGCGCGACATCGCACAACTTCACGGAGAGGTGACCCACGGGTGCCGACGAGCGCACCGTCAGCGCGAGCTCGCTGTTGCCGAGCAACATCAATTCTTCGGTGTGCATCCAGTCGAAGGTGATGCTGCGCGCGTTGTCCGGGCGCTGGTCCTGCGGCTGCCCCCATGGCAAGCCACCCGCGCACGAGTTCCATGCCGTCACACCGACATCGCCGTGCGCCCGGAGCTCGTCGACCTGATTGGTGGCATCGGCGATGCGTAACGTCGTGGAGTGCAGCTCGGCGGGCGGCCACACATCGGCCTCGACCCAATGACCGTTGTGCATCTCGAGATCCGGCTCGGGCGGAGTTGGCCGACGCACGAATATTCGGCCCCGAGTGGCCACCGCGCTCGGACCATCGCGCAGGTGCTCATCGAAGAATCGCATCAACTCCAGATCACAATCGATGTTGGGGCCCGGCCGCGCCGTCGACGGATCCTTGTGCACCCACGGCCCGGCGAGCAGGTGCCAGTCGGCCATGTGCTCGATGGCACGGAACGTGTTGTTGCGGTAGCCGTCGGCCCAACCGCCGATCAGCAGCACGGGGCAGCTGAAACGTCCGTACCCTGCACCGTCCGGACCGAGGCGCACCGAACCCCGCCGCCACGTTTCGTCCGGCTTTGGGTGACGCAGCCACTCCAGCAGCCAGGGCTCGTGCTGCTTTAGACGGCGCTGCCACTCCGCCTCCCAATCGCCCGAACCCATTTCCGCCCAGACCGCCGGCGTCGGTGGCAACGCGTTCATCGCGATCATGTACAGCGGGTAGTCGATGAGGTCGAGTGCGCGCAGCACGCCGCCCATGTAGTGCACGTCGTCGGTGTAGCGGTCGTCGGTGGCGTACATCGCGGCGATGGCAGCGAGTTGTGGCACACCCTCCATTGCCATGTGCAGCGAGTTGAAGCCCGAGTACGAGGTGCCCATCATTCCGACCTTGCCCGTGCTCCACGACTGCGCCGCCACCCACTCGATGACGGCCCGCAAGTCGCGCCGCTCGATGTCGGGGTACTCGTCCTCTGCAATGCCGGTGGAGTTGCCCGTGCCGCGCAGGTCGATGCGCAGTACTGCGAACCCGCCCTGGCCGGCGAAGCGTAGGTAGCTGTCGGCGTACGAAGCGCCGACATCGCTCATGCGATACGGCAGCGCTTCCAACAGCGTTGCGAAGGGGCCCTCGGTGGCGGGCAGGTAGAGCGTGCCGGCGAGCGTGGCCCCGCCTTCGACCGTGATGGAGACGAGCTGCTCTGAAACCTGCATAGGCGTTCAGAGTAGCGTTGCCGGCATGAGGGTCGCTCGGACAGCAGAGGTCGCAGTCGTCGGTCTTGGCGGGCTCGGCTCGGCGACCGCGTACTGGTTGGCGCGTCGCGGGGTGAGCGTGGTCGGCTTCGAGCAGTTCGAGCTGGGTCACGTACGCGGCGCCTCGCACGATCACTCGCGCATCATTCGCCGCTCGTACCACACGCCCGAGTACGTTCGCTTGGCGGCGCAGGCGTACGACGCGTGGCGCGCCGTAGAGGCGGAGAGTCGGCAGCGGATGATCACAATCACCGGTGGCGTCGATCTCTTCCCGCCGAACGCCGCGATCGACCACCGCACCTACACCGCCAGCCTCGATGCGGAGCAGGTGCCGTACGAGTGGATCGACGGTGCAGAGATTCGTCGCCGCTGGCCCGCCTTCGCCACCGGCGAAGTGGTGACCGACGACGTGATGGGTGTGTACTCACCGCAGACCGGCATCGTGCCTGCGGGCCAGGGTACGAGAGTGATGCAGGAGCTGGCCCAGGCGCGGG
The DNA here is from genome assembly GCA_038328705.1 of Acidimicrobiales bacterium. GTDB lineage: Bacteria > Actinomycetota > Acidimicrobiia > Acidimicrobiales > Ilumatobacteraceae > UBA668. Next base: position 28,295 of record JBBQMG010000031.1, read on the forward strand.
GTGCCGTGTTGCACGGCACCACTTCGGTGCGCGCAATCCGGCCCGTCGACGGTGAGGTCGACATCGTCACCGACGAAGGTGTCACCCGCGTGGGCAGCGTCGTGATCACGGCCGACGCCTGGACCAATCGTGTGCTCGCCGACCTCGATCTACAGATCCCGCTCGCAGTGCTGAAGGAACAGGTCAGTTACTTCGCGCAGGAAGACATCTCGTTGTTTGCTGTCGGCCGATTCCCGGTGTGGATCTGGATGGACGATCCAAGCTTCTACGGCTTCCCTGTCTTCGGCGACATGACAGCTGTCAAGGGAGCGGAGGACTGTGGCGGCCGCGAGGTGGATCCCGACACACGCACCTTCGACTCAGACCCGGAGATGGAAGGCCGACTGGGAACGTTCATGCAGCGGCTCACCGGTGGCGTCTGGGCGACACCGCGCACCACGACCTGTCTCTACACGCTCACGTCAGATCGTGACTTCGTGCTCGACCGTCTGCCCGGCTACCCGCACGTCTCCGTCGCGCTCGGCGCTGCGCACGGTTTCAAGTTCGCCTCCTGGTTCGGTCGTACCCTCGCCGGCCTTGCATGTGGCGACGACGCAGGCCCGGAGTTGGCGCCCTTCTCGTTCGCCCGCGAGTCGCTCCATCGGCCCATCGACCGTGCGGCATGGATGGTCTGAGCGTCACAAGGCGGTGCGAATGCTCCACAGCTCGGGGAACAGTTCCGTTGCCAGCATCGCCTGTAGGTAGCCGACACCCGACGTGCCGCCGGTGCCCTGCTTGAAGCCGATGATGCGCTGCACCGTGGTGACGTGACGGAAGCGCCACAGGCGAAACGCATCTTCGAGATCAACCAGTTCCTCACCCAGCTGATAGAGGTCCCAGTTGGCCTTTGCGTTCCGATAGACCTGGAGCCACGCCGCCTCGACGCCGGGGTCGGTGGTGTACGGCTGAGTGACATCGCGGGCAAGGACATGGGCGGGCACATCGATGCCGCGCCGGGCCATCAGGCGCAGCGTCTCGTCGTAGAGCGACGGCACGTGGAGCGCCATCTCCACTTCATCGAAGCGATTCTGGCGATGGCGATGCGGCTCCAGCATCGACGCCTTCTTGTTGCCGCACGCGAACTCGATGCAGCGGTACTGCCAACTCTGAAATCCGCTGCTGCCACCGAGGTACGGCCGAATGGCGGTGTACTCCGGGGGTGTCATCGTGGCCAACACGTCCCAAGCGTGCACCAGCTGCTCCATGATCTTGCTGACCCGGCTGAGCATCTTGAACGCCGGCTGCAGGTCGTCGGCAGCGACGCTGGCAATGGCCGCACGCAGTTCGTGCAGCATCAGCTTCATCCACAGCTCGCTGGTCTGGTGCTGCACGATGAACAGCAACTCGTTGTGATCGGGCGAGAGTGGGAACTGCGCACCCAACACCTCGTCGAGATGCAGATAGTCCCCGTAGTCCATCCCCGGCTCGATTGCGTCGGCCATCAGACCCTGCTCAGTGCTGAGCCGACTGCTGTCGCGGCAAGTGCGTTGGCGGCGCGGCCGTCATCGAGAAAGTCGGCGAGAGAGAAGAAACCGTGGAACATGCCGCCAAAGCGAACATGGCTGGTCGGCACGCCGAGGTTGGCCAGCCGCTGTGCATAGGCGTCGCCCTCGTCGCGCAGCGGGTCGAACTCGGCTGTGATGACCAGGGCGGGGGGAGTGGCGGCCAGTACGTGGTCGGCAGCGAACAAAGGAGACACCCTCGGGTCGGTGGTCACGGTGTCGCCGAGGTAGTGGTCGATGAACCAGCCCATGCCCGCCTTGCTGAGGAAGTAACCGTCCGAGTTCTCGCCGTAGCTGGGCTGCGTACGAGTGCAGTCGGTGACCGGGTAGACGAGCAGTTGGTAGACCAGCGGCACCGGGCCCAACTGAGCGACAACGGCAGCCAGGTTGGCCCCCGCCGAGTCGCCGCCAACCGCAACCCGGTCGGCGCGGCAGCCGAGCTCGGTGGCATGTTCGTGCACCCAACGCGTCGCCGTCAGCGCATCCTCCAGCGCCGCCGGAAACGGGTGCTCGGGAGCCAGTCGATAGTCGACGCTGAGCACCGCATGGCTGCTGCCATTGGCCAGGGCGCGGCACACGTTGTCGTGGCTGTCGAGGTCGCCGACCACCCAACCGCCGCCATGGAAGTAGACGAGTAGGCCCAGGTCATCGCGGTCGTTGGGCCGATAGAGGCGCGACGCAACACCGCCGGC
>JBBQMG010000032.1:0-29180 GCA_038328705.1 Acidimicrobiales bacterium
AGGGCCTGCGTCGTGAAACGGTTTCGGCGTCCCGTTGAGTTCGGTGATGTGGTAGTACTCACCCTCGAAGGTCACCGGGTCGGGGCCGAACAGAAGCTTCAGCACGTGCGTGTGCTCGATCAGCCGGCTGACGCGGATCCCTGGCGCGTCCATTGCGATACCCGATCGGTCGTAGTCGGTCTCCTGGTATCCGGCCCCGAGGCCGACCTCGAGCCGACCCTGCGACAGCACATCGATCGAGGCAAGTTCTCGCGCCAGTACGGCCGGGTGGCGGAAGTCGCACGCCAGCACCATCGGCCCCACCTTCAGCGTCGTCGTCGCCATGGCAGCTGTGGCCATCGCGGTGATCGGACCGTACCCCTCGTGAAAGTGGTCCGGCACGAACAGCGTCGAGTAGCCGAGAGCTTCGACCTCCTTCGCCGAATCGACCCATGACATTCCGTCGAACGGTGCCATCATCTCGACGCCGAACCGGAACGGATGGGTCACTGCGGCCCCACCTCGTGCATTGCGTCGAGCCGCTCGAACAAACCGACGCGCAACCGGTCGCTGTCCATCGTGCGACCGCCGGCGCCGTACATCGCGCCGCTCTTGGGCATCGGTGATGGCGGATTCTTGGCGTACTCGACGGCGGCGGCGAGGTCGACCGCGAATGCCTCGGCAACGCCCTCCTGGGTGTTCGGTCGAGTGATGCAGAAGTGCAATGCCGGTGGTCGCTGTAGGCCGTTCATCCGCCAGCCACGATCGGCGAGCCCGTCGTTGACGTGGAAGATATCGATGCCGCTGTCCGGGCTGGCTTTGAAGGCAACGTTGAACAGCGAGTCGCCGATCAGTTCCAGTTCGGGATGCGTGCGGACGGCAGCCTTCACGGCGTCGGCGGTTCGGAAGATGTCCCCGGCGATTGCCCGATAGCCGGCCTTGCCCATGTGCAGCATGGAGGCCCATGTGGCCGCGATCAGCCCGCCGCTGCGGCTGCCGCCCATGCTGGGGGAGGAGTACATCCCGCCGGGCCAGCCCTCCTGCAGGAAGTACTGCTCGCGTCGCCATGACTTCGGCTTGAACAGCAAGACCGAGCTGCCCTTGAGTGCGTATCCGTACTTGTGCGTATCAGCCGAGATGGACGTGACGCCAGGAACGCGGAAGTCGAACGGCGGCAACGGGTATCCGAGATCCTCGGCCCACGCGATGATGAACCCGCCCAGGCAACCGTCGACGTGCAACCCGATGCCGTGCTCGAGAGCCAGTTGGCCGAGCGCTGGAATTGGGTCGATGAGACCATGCGGGTAAGTGCCGGCTGAGCCTACGAGGGCGACGGTGTTCGGACCGATGTGGTCGCGGACGAAGTCGAGGTCGACGACGTACTGGTCGGTGACCGGCGCCTTCACCGCCGTGATGCCGAAGTAGTGGAATGCCTTGTCGAGCGCTGGGTGCGCGGTCACCGGCACGATCACTTCGGGATGCTCGATGCCCTTCACGTTGCGGCCCCACTCGCGATAGGTGAGCATTGCGGTGACGAGACTTTCGGTTCCGCCGGAGGTGATCAAGCCACCGACGCCGTCGGGCCCCTCCGTGTCGCCGTGCAGCATGCCGGCGGTCATCGCAATGATCTCCGCCTCCATCTTCGTTGCGCTGGGGTACATGTCGCGCTGCAGCACATTCGAGTGTGCGTAGAAGGCGTACGCCTCGACGAGGAATGCGTAGTGGTCGTGGTCGCCGCTGTAGATGCTGCCGCTGACCCGACCGCTGTCACCCTTTGCATCCTCCTCAGTGGACATCTCACGCAGCTCACGCAGGATCTCGTCGCGGTTCACGCCCTGCTCGGGCAACGCCGAGTGCACGTCGTACCGACCCGCATAGGGGTGCAGTGGTGAGACAGCCTTAGGGGCGGTATCTGGGGTGGTCGTCATGCTGGGTCCTCGTTGTTTAAGAGTTGAGTGCGTCGTAGAACGGCGCGGCGCGGTCGTGAAAGTCGATGAAGTGGGGGAGAAGTCGTTGGTACACGTCGTGAGCCGCTGGGTCCGGGTCGTGCAATTGGGCGGTCGGCAGCATTGCTCGGCTGTCGTCGAGCGTGATCCGTCCGTCGGCGATCATCGCGACGAGCGCCGCGCCACGCGCGTTGGTGGATGACGAGTCGGCCAGGCGACGAACGGGGATGCCGAAGCAGTCGGCGAGGCATTGGCCCCACAGGGGTGACCCGGCCCCGCCCCCGCCGAAACCGACCTCGGCATACGTACTTCCGGCAAGAGCAGAGAAGTGAGGCAACAGCCATGCGGCGTTCAGTACGACGCCTTCGACCACCGCCCGTGCCATGTCGCCACGGTTGCTGCCGAGGCTGATGTTGACGAACGCTGCCCGAGTGCGGCTGTGATAGCTGGGCGCGAGCGAGCCGATCAGCCATGGAAGGAACATGACCCCGTTCGCGCCACATGGAGCGGTGGCTGCAAGTGCGAGGACCCGCTCGAACGCATCAGCCGGTGCCGGCTCGCCGAGACCGCCGTTCGGGTAGATGATGTTGTTGACGAGGAGGTCGAGAGCCTTGCCGCCGACACCGTTCTCGGCCACCAGAAAGTAGCTATCGGCGAGCGGGCTGGGCGCAGACGTCAGACCATGGGCAAGGTCGTGGCGTTTGTCGGGGAGGTGTGTGGCCATCACTGTTGTGGTGCCGATGATCAGACCGCAGCGGCTGCTGTCAGTCGCGCCAGTGCCGATTGCCGAGGTCACCGAGTCGATCGTCGCATCGGCGATGAGGGCATTTGGTGAGACGCCCAGGTGTTCGGCCGCGCTCGCCATGATGGTGCCGCGGGGCTGTCCCATTGGTACGAGTGGTGGCAGTTTGCCGACATCCAGAGCCGACATGGCCAGCAGTTCATCGCTGTACTCCGTGGAGCCCCAGACGCGGTTGTCGACCGACAGCATCGGGAACATGGTGTTCTGGGTCGCTGTCACGTGGCCGGTGAGGCGGGCCGCGATTGCGTCCATCGGCTCCACGAAAGCAGCTGCTGCCTCGTACACCTCGGGCCAGAGGTCGCGGATGACACCGACATGGCCGATGTCGTCGTTGCCTGACGGCGCCATCCCGTGCAGGTCGATCCAGCGAGCGCGGTTCGCCGATGTGGCGATCGACCGATGGTGGTGGCGGCCGCGACCGTCCATCCACATGATCGCATTGCCGAGCGGCACGCCGGCAGCGTCGACCGCGACCGTCGAGGTGTACTGACTGGTGACGGCGACTGTGCCGATATCGGTAGGCCCAACGCCGGATTGGGCCAATGCATGCCGACTGCTTCGGCCGATCGCCGACCACCACCCGTGCGCGTCCTGCTCGACGCCGCCGTCGTCGGTGAAGATCAGTGGGAGAACCTCGCCGGCGCTGGCAAGAACCTGGCCGGAGCCATCGACGATGGCGACCTTGACGCCTGTGCTGCCGAGGTCGATCGCTAGAATTCCACCCGCCTGACTGCTCATCTCGGAACTCCGTCGAGCGGTGCGGAGTCGAGGCTCGGGAAGTGGCAGGCAACGGTGTGAGCCGGGTCGCCCTTGCGGGTGATCAGCAGCGGTTCCTCATCGGCACATCGTTGCTCGGCGCGCCAACAGCGGGTTCGGAACCGACAACCTGAGGGAGGGTCGATTGCGCTGGGCAGTTCGCCCTGCAACACGATACGTCGGCGCTGTTGCTGCACGGCGGGATCGGGGATCGGCACCGCCGACAGCAGTGCCTGCGTGTACGGATGCTGTGGCGATTCGTAGACCTGATCGGCCGGGCCGATCTCGACGATTTTTCCGAGGTACATCACCGCGACCCGGTCGGCGAGTTGGCGGACCACGGCGAGGTCGTGGGCGATGAAGAGATAGGACAACCCAAGTCGTTCGCGCAGGTCGATGAGGAGACGCATGATCTCGGCCTGGATACTGACGTCCAGGGCGGACACCGGCTCGTCCAGAACCAGCAGTGCCGGCGAGATCGCGAGGGCACGAGCGATGCCGATTCTCTGGCGCTGACCGCCGGAAAATTGATGGGGATAGCGGTCGAGATGCTCGGGCCGCAGTTGCACGAGCGCCAACAACTCGTCGACCCGTGCGCTGACGACGTCGGCGGGTTCGCCGTGAACCTGCAACGGCTCGGCGAGCAGCCGTCGAACCGTCATGCGGGGGTGTAGCGATGCCTGCGGATCCTGGAACACGATCTGCATGTGGCGGCGCATGCGCCGCAGTGCGTCGCGGCCCAAGCCGAGTAGATCGTCGCCGCGGAAGCGCACCGAACCACTCGTTGGTTCGACGAGACGGAGGATGCAGCGACCGGTGGTGGACTTGCCGCAGCCCGATTCCCCGACGAGGGCGAGGGTCTCGCCCGGTTGTACGTCGAAGCTGACGCCGCTGACTGCATGGACCACAGTCGACCGCCCGCGGTCATGGACCTTGAACTCCTTCACGAGATCTCGAACAGAAAGGATTGGTGTGTCGGTCATGCGAACACCGAGCACGCAATCATCGTGTCACCATGAGGGGCCAGCACGGGCTCGGCCTCCGAGCAGCCGTCCACCACAAATCGACAGCGAGGTGTGAACGGGCAACCTGGCGGCAGTGACTGCGGGCTTGCCGGGACGCCTGGAATCGCCGCCTGCACCTCATGGCGGGCATCCAGACGCGGCAGGCATTCCAGCAGGCCCCGTGTGTACGGATGCCCAGGGTCGGCGAACAGCGGCGAGACGTCGCCGGTCTCAGCCACCCTGCCTGCGTACATCACTGCAACCCGGTCGGCGTCACCAGCGACGACACCGAGGTCGTGTGTGATCAGGACGAGCGCGAGATGGTGCTCGCGGCGTAGGTCGCCGAGCAGGTCCATGATCTGCGCCTGCACCGTGACATCGAGAGCGGTGGTGGGTTCGTCGGCGATCAATACCTCGGGTTCGTTGGAGATGGCCATCGCGATCATCACTCGCTGGCGCATACCGCCCGACAGTTCGTGAGGGTACGAATGGACTTGCTTGGCTGGCTGCGAGATGGCGACCTGGTCGAGCAATTCCACCGCCCGGGCGAGTGCGGCCTTCTTCGACAGGCCAGGTTGATGGGCCCGCATAACCAGGGACATCTGCCGTCCGATTGTGAGCACGGGGTTCAGCGAGGTCATCGGATCCTGGAAGATCATCGACACCTTTCTGCCGCGTATCCGACGGAGCGCCGAAGACTGCATCCCGACCATTTCGGTGCCGCGGAATTTTGCTGACCCGCTCACTGTGGCGTTGGGCAGCAGGCCGAGCATTGCCATCATCGTGACACTCTTGCCGGAACCGGATTCGCCGACGATGGCCAATGCCTCGCCCGCGAACACATCGAGATCGAGGCCTCGAACCGCTGGCACCGGGCCAAAAGGCGTGGCGAAAGTGACGTGGAGGTCGCGCACCGACAAGAGGGGCTCGGTCATCGGCCCTGTTCCTTTACATCGAGGCCGTCGCGAAGGGCGTCGCCGACGAAGTTGAAGGCCATCACCACGAGAAGAATTGCGAGGCCCGGCGCCGCTGCGATCCACCACTGGTAGAAGTTGGTCGCGCCCTCGGTGATCATCGCGCCCCATTCCGGTGAGGGTGGTCTGGCACCGAGGCCGATGAAGCTGAGCGAGGCAGTCAGCAAAACGACCTGCCCGAAGTCCATCGTGGCGTTGACGAGCACTGGCGTGTACGACATCGGCAAGATGTAGCGACGCAGGATCAGCCAACGGGATGCGCCGATTGCGTGGGCCGACTCGACAAAGTCGCGTTCGCGGACGGCGATCACCTGTGCGCGCAAGAGCCGGGCGTAGATCGGCCACCACACGAGCACCATTGCAATCAGTGCGTTGCGGATGCCCGGTCCGAGGGAAGCCGTGATTGCCATGGCGAGCAGAATCGGTGGGAACGCCATGGTGATGTCGACCAACCTCATCAGGACGGCGTCGATCCATCCACCGAAGAAGCCAGCGGCGGCGCCGACAATGGTACCGACAATGACGGACGACATGATCACGATTGCGGCGACCGGGAGCGAGATGCGAGCGCCCCAAAGCGTGCGAGTGAACACGTCGCGCCCGAGCGCGTCGGTGCCCATCAGGTGCGACCAACTGGGCTCCTGCAACCGGGCGGCTACCGGCGCGAGTGGGTCGAACGGTGTCCACAGGGGCAGCGTGAGGGCAACCAGGGCCCAGAGGGTCAGCACGACGATGCCGACCAATGCCGGTCCGCGAAGCCACGGTGGGCGTACCCGCCGACGGGGAACGGAGAGGGGAGCGGATACAGCGGTCATGACAGTCTGATTCTCGGGTCGGCAAATGCGTAGGCGATATCGGTGATCAGGTTGGTGACGAGGAAGGCCACGCCACCGAGAATGGTGACGCCGATGATCGCGGGGAAGTCGAGGTTGCGAGATGCGTCCACCGCATAGCTGCCCACACCGGGCCACGAGAACACTGTCTCGGTGAGGACCGCCCCGGTGAGGAGAAAGGCGAAGGTGAAGGCGACGATGGTGATGGTGGGCAGCAGCGCGTTGCGCATCGCATGGGTGTTGACGACCGTGCGCTCGCGCAGTCCCATCGCCCGACCTACTCGGACGTACTCCATGGAGAACTCGTCGAGCAGGCTCGCGCGCACCAGCCGGGTGACAATTCCGACGACACCCCAGCCGAGGACGGCGGCCGGGAGGATGAGATGCGTTGTCGCCTCCCAGAACAGCGAGACGTTGCCGTGCAGCAACGAGTCGATCGTGTAGAACCCGGTGATCCGGCCGGGCGGAGTTGACCGCGGTTCGAGCCGGCCGGGGCCGGGGAACCAGCCGAGCCGGGCGTAGAGCACGTAGAGCACCAGCAGTCCGGACCAGAACGCGGGGAGCGACGACCCGATCAGCGCAAAGAAGCGGGCGATGTGGTCGACGAACTTGTTGTGCTTGCGTGCGGCGGCGACACCAAGTCCGATACCGATGATCGAGCCGCCGATCAGGGCGGTGAAGGTCAGTTCCAGGGTTGCCGGCAGCCGATCGATCAGATCGTCGAGCACCGGTTTGCGGGTGGTGAACGACGTGCCCATCTCACCCTGCACGAGATTCTTCATGTAGGTGCTGTATTGCACGAGCACGGTGTCGTCGAGGCCCCAACGAGCCTTCGCCGCAGCCACCACCTCAGGGTTGTTGAGGTTTCGTTCGCCAACGATCGACACCAGCGGGTCCGCTGGTGTCAATCGCGAGACGACGAAGACGAGCGAGGCGATTCCGAGGAGGAGCAGCGGCATGACCGCGATGCGTCGGATCAAGTATCGCTTCACCTGTTGGCGATCAGGCCCGACCGAGCTTGGACAGATCGAGGTTGCAACAGGCGCTATAGGCCATTCCCGTGATGTCCGAGCGGCTGGCCAGGAACAGATCCGGGTTCACGACCGGGATGATCACGTTGTCGGCAATCATCGCCGTGGCGAGTTGCTCGTACAGCGCGGCCCGCTGGGCGCTGTCCTGGGTGGCGAACGCCTGGCCGAGCAGATCCGCCTGCTCGGTGCTCGGCTCGGTCTTGGACCAACCCTGCCATTGGGTTCCCTCGGCCATGCCGAAGTACTGGACGTACTGGCTGGAGTCGGTGTGATCGGGAGCGAAGTAGAGCATGGTGACGGGAATGCCATCGCCGCCGATCTTGTCGGCCCACACGGCAATCTCCACCGGATTCAGCTCCAGGTTGATGCCGACCGCCTTGAGGTCGGTCTGGACCTGCTGCATCGCCGTACTGAAGTCGACTCCGTAGACATTGAATGAGGGATATGTCGCGTCGAGCGTGATGTCGCCCAAACCGGCACCGGCGAGCAACTCCTTGGCCTTGGCCACGTCCTGCGTCGGCTTGGGAAGATTGGCCGTACCGGCGAAACCGTTGGGGATCGGAGACGGCTGTGGCTGGCCGGCGCCGCCGGCGGTGACCTGAATGAGGTTGTCGTAGTTCAGGGCAAGCCGGATTGCTTCGCGCACATCCGGCGTGAGTGCTTCGCCGCCGACAGCATTCTCGCTCAGAGCGAGGTAGACGAAGTTGAAGCTCGGTACCTGCTTGACGGTCACATCGCCGCTGTCCAGGCCAGCAGCAACATCGGCGGAGAGCTGCATCGCAATGTCGACTGCGCCTTGCTCCAGTTGCTGGCGCTGGGTCACGGCTGTTGGAGTCTCCTTCATGATGACCTCGGGGAATGCGGCCGGCGTGCCCCAATAGGCGTCGTTGCGACTGAGGCGAAGCTCGTCACCAGCGCTGTAGGCCTTGAGTGCGAAGGCGCCGCTGCCTGCCGAGTTGGCAAGGAACCAGGTCTCGGCCTTGTCGGTGGCGGGGTCCATTGTCGCGCCGTTGGCAATCGCCACCTTGCTGTTGATGATGCCGAGATACGGGCTGTTCACCTGGGCAAGAAACGCTGAGTTCGCGGCATTGAGGGTGACCTTGACGGTGCCCTCGTCGGTGGCATCGATCGCTTCGATGCTGCCGGCGAGATACGACGCCGACCCCTGCAGACCCTTCAGTCGCTCCCATGAGAACTTGACGTCAGTGCTGGTCACCTTGCTGCCGTCGGCAAACTTTGCGGCGGGGTCAAGAGTGAAGGTGAACTCGGTTTGCTCGGCATTTCCCTCCCAGGATGTGGCGAGGCGGGGCACCAACGTCTGGTTGTCGCTGCTGTCGAGACCGATGAGCGTCTCGTACACAGCAGTCATGTAGATCTGGCAGGTGTCGCAGTACGCAAGCGACGGATCGAGCGAGTTGACATCCATGCCGCGAGCGATGACGAGCGCAGTGTCGCTACCGGTGGTCACGCTGCCCGTGCCGGAGGTGGCATCGGTGGACGGTGTAGCTGGATCGCTGCCGCAGGCGGCGAGCACCATTGCGCAGACGATCGCAACGGCGGCAGTTCGCCTCGCGAATCGACGGCGGCGTGTGCTCAGGGACTTCGAGACATGGACCATAACGGGACCTCCCCAGGTCAGCGACCGGCCAGCGGCTTGGTGCACTGACTGCAGTTAATACGGTGACATCCTTGTCGTCAAGAGGCACTTTGGGCCGGGCAGTTCTCGCTGTTGACACGCTTCGTACACTGGTCGCAGTAGAGGAGGCGCAAGTGAACCAACGCGAACTTCAACGCCGAGAGACGCGCCGGACGCTCGCCGAGCATGCGTTGCGGTTGTTCAGCATGAATGGCTTCGATGAGACCACCGTGGAAGAGATCGTGGCCGCCGCCGGCGTGAGCCAGCGGACGTTCTTCCTTCACTTCGCGACCAAGTCTGCAGCCGCGTTTCCGGATCATGAAGAGCGTGTTCGGGACTTCATCGATCGCCTCGGAGATGGGCAATCAGTCGGGAATCCCTTACTCCACCTCTGCGAGGTACTCTCGAGCGGACTCGACACCGATTCGCCAACTCGTCGGACGCGCTATCAATTGTTGGCTCAGGTCAGTGCGCTTCGCGACGAGGACGCGCGCACCGACCGCGACTACGAGGAAGTGGTGGCGGCCTTCCTCGTGCAGGCCTGGGGTGAGTCGACCGAAGCCCGTTTGCGTGCTCACGCAATCGCCAACGCGGCGCTCGGTGTCTGCCGGGCCTCGCTCATCGGGTGGGGCGAGGATGGCATCGATCCGCGCGAGGTGTGCTTCGAAATTCTTCACCGGATGATCGGGTCGCCGTTCGACGCTCCGCTGCACTCACTGCAGTAGAACTGCCCGCCCGCCCGCCTGTCTCGGGACGTTCGGCCGACAGGGCAGGGACTTTGTGCCCTATGGGGTGCTATGACCTGGTCGCATGCTGGGCGAATGGACACAGACACCCCGCAAGAGTCGAACAAACGCGACAATCTCTTTGCGATCGCCGTTGGCGTTTCGCTCTCCGCACTGCTGCTCGCCGTCGTCGGCTTCGGCTTCGGGATGCGAGCGATCGACAAAAGCGAAGAGAAGTCAGTCGCTGCCGGGGTCGTCGGTGCCGGTGCTGGCGGAGCGGCTACGACCGCAGACATCTCGCTGAAGGAGTTCTCGATCAACGATGTGTCGGTGGCCGAAGGCGGAATGCTGCAGCTGAGCAACGACGGCGCTGTTCCCCACAACTTCGTCATCGAGGGCACGGACGTGAAGACCGCCGACATCAATGCAGGTGGCTCAGACATGTTGATGTTGGACGGCGTCAAGCCGGGCACGTACACCGTGTACTGCAACATCGCCGGCCACCGCTCCGCCGGCATGGAGGCACAGTTGACGGTGGGCGGCGGGGGCGCCGTTGCCGGCGGCACCAGCGAACCTGCGGACACGATGGACTACAAGGCAATGACCGACGCGATGATGTCGACGATGTCGCAGTATCCGGCAGCGACCGAGGGCGTTGGCAACCCCATTCTCGAGCCCACCGAGGTGAAGGCGGACGGCACCAAGGTGTTCGACCTGGTGGCCGCGATCACGCCGTGGGAAGTCTCACCCGGCAAGATCGTCGATGCGTGGACCTACAACGGCGTCGTGCCCGCGCCGTCAATTCACCTGGAGGTTGGCGACAAGGCGGAGTTCCGTCTCAAGAATGATCTACCGATCGCCACCGACATGCACCTGCACGGCCTCAACACGGAGATGCAGTTCGACGGTGTGGCCCCGATCACCCAGGGCCTCATCAACCCGGGGGAGTCGTTCACCTACGAGTACATCGCCGATGAAGTAGCCGTCGCGATGTACCACCCGCACTTCCACTCGCAGATCGGCTTGCCGAATGGCATGTTCGGCACGATCTTCGTCGGGCAGGTACCGATTCCGACCGGCGCGACGATCGGCGGCGTCGAGATTCCTGCTGACATCACCATCGCTCAGGACTTCCCGATGGTGCTCAACGACTCGGGCGTCATTGGTCTCACCTTGAACGGAAAGAGCTTCCCGGCCACGGCACCGATCGTCGCCAACGATGGTGACTGGATTTTGCTCCACTACTTCAACGAAGGCACCATGTCCCACCCGATGCACCTTCACCAGTTCGATCAGATCGTCATCGCCAAGGACGGATTCCCACTGGATTCGCCATACCTGGTCGACACGCTGAACGTGGCTCCCGGTGAGCGTTACTCGGTGTTGGTCCACCTCGACAAGCCCGGTACATGGGTCTGGCACTGCCACATCCTTCCGCACGTCGAGGGCGACCAAGGCATGTTCGGTATGGTCACGGCCGTCGTCGTGAAATAGCGGGAATCTAACGTCAGTTAGTCAAAGCCGAGCACGGCGCCGAGGTCGCGAATTGCGGCCTCGGCGCTGGTGACTTTGATGGTGGTCATGCCCATCGCGGCTGCGGGTTTCAGGTTGATGCCCAAGTCGTCGAGGAACACACAATCAGCTGGCTGTACATCGAGCAATTCGCACGCGATCTCGTAAAAGCGTCGCTCCGGCTTACGACAGCCCACCTTGCTGCTCTCGACCACCGCATCGAAACGATCCATGATCGCGCCGACTTCGGCGGCCCTCTCGGCGCTGCCGAATGCACCGGTCACGTTGTTGGTCAGACAGGCCACTTTGTAGCCGGCCGCCTTCACTCGGTCGAGCAGCGCCACCATCTCCGGGCGCACTTCGCCGGACAGCAAGCCCAACACTGCTGCGCCCGGTACTCGATGACCGAGCGCCCCTGACTCGTCGGCGAAGAGAGTGTCGAACTCGGCACCTCCGACGTCGCTGCGCTCGAGCCTGGCCCAAGCATTTCCGTGAGGGTTGGTCGCGTTGACAGAGCGGATGAAGTCGGCGGGTAGCCCCTGTTCGGCCTCGTAGCGATTGAAGGCTTCGAACGGGCTGCTCAGGATGACTCCGCCGAAATCCCAGAGGACGGCTTTCTTCATACAGCCTTTCTAGATCACGGCATCGTAGGCTGGCCGAGTTATGTCACATCATGTCGTCGTCGACGGATCGAACCTCGCCACCGAGGGCCGTTCCACCCCAAGTCTCAAACAGCTCAACGAAGCGGTGCTCGCCTATATGGCCGAGGACCCGACGGCACTGATCACCGTGGTGGTGGATGCAACCTTTGGCCATCGCATCGACTCCAAGGAGACTGACGAGTTCGACGAGGCGGTCAGCAACAACGAACTGGTCGCGCCGCCAGCAGGGGCAATCGGTCGCGGCGATGCGTTCGTGCTGAGTATTGCGCACAAGGTCAACGCCGACATCCTCACCAACGACAGCTACCAGGAGTTTCACGCGCAGTACGACTGGCTGTTCGACGAGGGTCGCCTCATCGGCGGCAAGCCGGTACCGCACATCGGCTGGGTGTTCGTCAAGCGGCTGCCGGTGCGCGGTCCGCTCAGCCGAAAAGTGACGTCGGAGGCAAAGCGCAAGGGCAGCACTGCCGGCGCCGGCCGTGGCCGCGGCCGTTCGTCGGCTGATGACGGCACTGTACGCGTCGGTAGCCCGGAGGCCAGCCTGCCGATGCCGGTACCGAAGTCGCCGCCGCCGCGTCGCGTGGCGACGGTCGAGGCCGTTGTCGAGGTTCCCGCCAAGGCGGGGCGTGGTCGTGGTGGCCGCGCTCGCGGTGGAGACGCTGTGGAGCGTGCACCCAAACCGGTTGGTACGGATGTTGTTACACCGCTGGTCGCAAACACCTCCACCGTCAACGACCTGCTGTCGTTCCTGACCTTCATCGAGCGCCACCCCGCAGGCACCAGCGTGAACGCGATCGTCGATCACTACTCGTCGCACGGCGCGTATGTCCGCATCGGCGACATGATCGGCTACGTCCCCTTGCGGTTGATGGCCGAACCGGCGCCGCGCAGTGCGCGCGAGTTCATGAAGGTTGGCGAGTCGGTCACGCTGATCGTGGAGAGCTTCGTGCCCACCAAGCGCAGCGTCGACCTGGCTGTGCCGGGCATGGGCTCGGCCAAGCAACTGGGCGAAGCTGCTCCGGCAAAGGCAACCAAGGTTGCCAAGTCATCGAAGCGGGGGGCGAAGGCTGCGACACCCGACGTTGCAGCCGCCATTGTGTCGAAGGCCACAGCCAAGCAGGCCAAGGCCACAGCCAAGAAGTCGGCCGTTTCGCCTGCCGCGAAGCAGGTGGTGGTGAAAGCTGCCAAGCAGTCGGCGGTCAAGCCAGCGTCGGCGAAGGTCGCCGCCAAGACAGCGGCTGCCAAGTCGGCGCCTGCCAAGTCGGCGCCTGCCAAGTCGGCATCTGCCAAGTCGGCATCTGCCAAGTCGGCATCTGCCGAGTCGGCGCGGGCCGAGTCGGCGCGGGCCGGCAAGGCCGCCCCTGCGAAGGCAGCACCAGCAACGGTGCCAGCACCGAAAGCCGCCGTGTCCAAGCAGCCTGCGACGTCAAAGCCGGCGCCCGCCAAGAAGACAGCAACCAAGAAGGCGGCAGCGGTTCCAGCGACCGCTCCGCGACGTGGCCGCACCCAGGGCTGATTGGATACGGTCGAGCCGTGCGCATCGCTACCTGGAACGTCAACTCACTGAAGGCTCGCCTCCCCCGGGTCGAGGAGTGGCTGGCCGACGTGCAGCCCGACGTGCTGTGCATGCAGGAGACCAAGCTGGCCGACGATGCGTTTCCGGCGCTCACCTTCGCCGCCCTCGGCTACGAGTGTGCGCATCACGGGCAGGGTCAGTGGAACGGCGTGGCCATCCTGTCGAAGGTCGGCCTCACCGATGTCGTCGCCAATTTTGCCGATGGTGGCGAGCCCGACCCTGATGCACGCATCATCACCGCCGTCTGCGACGGTGTGCGCATCAGCAGCGTCTACGTACCCAACGGGCGTTCCTTGGACCACGAGCACTATCAGTACAAGCTGCGGTGGATGGCACAGCTTCGCCGCCATGTCGCGGCCCTGAGCGCGCCCGACGAGCAGGTCGTGGTCACCGGCGACTTCAACATCGCGCCCACCGACCTTGATGTGTGCGACCCGAAGAAGCTGGTGGGCGCCACCCACGTCAGCGAGCCCGAGAGGGCGGAGCTGGCGGCGCTGGAAGCGTGGGGTTTCACTGACCTGTTCCGCCAGCATCACCCTGAGGACAAGCTGTACAGCTGGTGGGACTACCGTGCGGGCGACTTCCATCAGGGTCGCGGCATGCGCATCGATCTGGTATTGGGCACCGCTTCGGTTGCTGCCCGGTGCGACTTCGCGATCGTCGATCGCAACGCTCGTAAGGGCACGTCGCCTTCGGACCACGCGCCCGTGATCGTCGACCTCGCATGATGAACTCCGAGGGTCAGAGCGAACGGTTGGCGGGCGACTCGCGAGCGGAGCTGGCGACCGCCTGCCGCATGGTGATCGACCAGCTTGCGTCCAGCACAGCGCAGTCCGAAGCCTTTGCCCACGCTCGCGACCTGGTGCAGGACGCAGTCGCGATCCTCGCCGCCGCCGACCATGGCCGTGCCTACGACGGTGGTGAAGGCTCATTGGCGGACTACCAGGAGCACATGTTCATCGACCACAGTCCGCTGGTCGGGCCGCTGAATCCGCTGGCCGCGCCGATCGACGTCTCATTCGAAGGGGAGACCGTTGTGGGGCAGGTCACATTCGGCGCCGCTTATGAGGGCCCGCCTGGGTGCGTGCATGGCGGGTTTGTCGCCGCTGGCTTCGATGAGGTGCTTGGTATCGCACAGGCGATGTCGGGCACGCCAGGGATGACCGCGCGCCTGATCGTGAACTACCGCTCGCCCTCGCCACTGCTGCAGCCGTTACGGTTCATCGGCGGCATCGACCACATCGACGGTCGCAAGATCTTCACCAAGGGAGAACTGCGCACCGTGGCTGATGACCGCCTGTGCGCGGAGGCCGAAGCGCTGTTCATCTCGATGAAGCCGGAGTTCTTCCAGCGCTTGGTCAGTGACCGCGTCGAGCCCTAGCGACGCGGTCTGGTAGCGGCCGCAACCGCAAGGCAGCGGTCTCGGTGATGCCAAGACGATGCGCCAACTCGGTGGCGTTGGCCGGCGGTTCATCGGCAAGCGAACGCAGCACCTTGTCACTGCACACCGCTTGGTCTGCCTGCCCTGACACACGCGCAATCGCGGAACGCCATTCGCGGAACGGGACCATCGGGCCGGGGGGAAGCCGAGTGCGCGTGGGCGGCGGGGCAGGCACATCTTCGGCGGTGCTGTCGGTCACGGCTTGAAGCCATCGGCTGGGTGCGACTGCCTTGCGCTGGCGCTGCACGCAGTGCGTGATGAGCAGGTTCTGTGCGGCTCGGGTAATGGCGACGTAGAACAATCGCGCTTCCTCTGCCAACTGCGCCGGCGAGGACGACGAGCCGTGTGGCACCAATCCTTCCTCGGCGCCGGTGACGACGACACCCCACCACTCGCGACCTTTGGCCGCGTGAAACGTCAACAGGGCGACAGCGTCGCGAAAGTCGGTGGGCTCCAGATCGTCGAACGGGTCGCGCCGCTCGACCCAGCTGCGGAACAGACCTGGCTCGCCGGAGGTGAGGTAACGGTCGGCTTCCTCTGCGACACGACGCGTGAGTTCGTCGCCGTCGACGAACGTGGTGTCGACCCAGATGGCCAGCTGCTCCCGGCTGGTGCAGCGGTACGCCGCTCGTAACGCAACGTCGAGCGGCGACCGCCCGTTGCTGCGTTCGGTCTCGATACCGAACTTGGTGAACGTCTGCTGGAGAACCGTCAGCTGCTCGTTGGTGCGTGCCAGTACGGCCAGCTCACGCCCGCGGTGATGGTGCAGCAGACCTCGGATGTGGCGAGCGACGGCTTCGGCTTCCCCGATGTCGTCGGCCATCTGCTGCACCACCACCGTGGCGGCACTGGGCTGGCGGCTCTCGCTGTTGTCCTGCTGCCCGCTGGCCGCGAGGGCCGCAGCGCCTGCACGAACCACCTGCGGCGAGCACCGGTAATTGGAGGTGAGCGCCACCACGGTGACGCCCGGGTATCGGACCTCGACCTCGGCAAGCGTGGTGGGGTCGGCACCGTTCCACCCGTAGATGGCCTGGCGTGGGTCACCCACCAGGCACAGGTCGAGGCGGCCCGTACGCAACGCCTCCAGCATTGCATGCTGCAAGGGGTTGAGGTCTTGTGCCTCATCGACGAACAGGTGGCGATAGCGCCAGTGAACGCCGTCGGCCCACGCCTTGTCGGTGCGCAACGCCTCGATGGTGTGCACCAACAGATCGTCGAAATCGATGACCCCGCGGCGCCGCTTGAGCCGCTCGTACGCCGTGACGAAGTCGGCGAAGCGAGTGGGTGGCAGCGCCGTCCGCCTTCGGGTGATGCGGACGGTCCCTTCATACCGATTCGGTGGCACCATGCGGGCCCTCGCCCAGTCGACGTCGGCGAGCGCGGCATACGGCTCTACTTGAAGTTTCAGTTCGCTGAGCACCTCGCGGGCCAAGCGAAGGCGGTCGTTGGCGACCTGTGGGGGAGCGTGGTTGGCGGCCAACGCCCGGTCGCGTAGTAACCGCAGCGCCACGCCGTGAAACGTGCCGGCCTCGATGGGCTCGCGAATCTCCAGCTTGCGCAGCCGCCGCTTCAACTCGGCTGCGGCGTCGCGCGTGAAAGTGAGCGCAAGCACGTGCTGCGACATGGCCGTGCCGTTCGCAACGCGATACGCGATGCGGCGGGTGAGCACCGTGGTCTTGCCCGACCCTGCCGCGGCGACGATCGCAAGCGGCGCCGCAGTGGTGGTAACGGCCTCGCGCTGTTCCGCATCGAGGCCATGCAACATCGGGTCGGCAGGCACATCCGTCACGATAGAGGTTGGGTGTGATGCAGTTACCCGTCGCACTTCTGGGCGAGCGCTACAGTGCCGAACATGCCGTACCCGAAGAAGAACCTCAACAGCAATGAGACCATTGCACTCGACATGCACCCCCATTGGTGGTACTTCGCGCAGCCGGCTGCTGCGCTGGTCGGCAGCATCATCATCGGCATCGTGGTGCTCTCCAAGACCGAGTCGGGCGAAACGGCCGGTAAGGCAGCGCGCCTCGCAACCGTGGCGCTGTTGGTCATCACAGCCCTGTGGCTCATCGGGCGCTTCCTGAAGTGGCTCACCACCAACTTCGTCATCACGTCGCAGCGCATCATCTTCCGCCAGGGCGTCTTTGCGAAGAGTGGTATCGAGATTCCCCTCGAGCGCGTGAACAACGTCAACTTCAACCAGGGCATCTTCGAGCGAGTGCTGGGTGCTGGCGACCTGCTCATCGAGTCGGGTGGCGAAGACGGCCAGCAGCGCTTCACCGACATCCGCCACCCCGACAAGGTGCAGAACCTCGTGCACGCGCAGGTGGAGACGCTGGTGCAGCAGCGTGCCGGCTATCACCATCAACCAGCGGCTGGTGGTCCCGACATAGCCGACCAGTTGGAGCGGTTGGAAGGGTTGCTGCAGCGTGGCAGCATCACCGCTGAAGAGTTCGCGGCTCAGAAGGCCAAGCTGCTGGGCTGAGCCGGTCTCTCGCGGCAGTTACGGCCTGCCGGCGTGGCCCACCGTCACTTGTGCGGTCAGAATTCTGCCGCTGCGATGCACACTGGCCTCGGCAGCAAGCGAGTACGCGGCCGTCACCATGAACAACGTGCGTCCGTCCTCGACGCCCAACATGCAGGCGAAACAGCGCTGCTCGGTATCGACGACCTCCATCACCTCGCCGCCTTCGCGAATTCGCACGCAATGAGGCCCGCCGGCGTCTGCTACCCACACGGCACCATCAGCGTCGAGGCAGATGCCGTCGGGTACGTAGCCGACCGTGTTCGCCCAGGTCCGTTGGTTCGTTAGCGTGCCGTCCTTCGCCACGTCGAACGCGCTCAGCCGGCGGGCCATGCTCTCGGCAACGATCATCGTGCGGCCATCGGGCGTGATGACGCTGCCGTTGGGGAATCGCAGTCCGGTGGCCGCTGTGTGCACAGAGCCATCGGGGTCGACCCGCGCAATGGTTGCGCCCTCGTACGCGGCGAGCGCGCCGGCGAAGTCGCCGGAGGTTTCCGCCGCGTCGAGATCGAAGCCAAAGTTACCGACGTACGCGCGGCCGATCTCGTCCACCACCATGTCGTTGCAGTGAAAGGTCGCAATGTCGGAGAGGTCGGCGTGCACCACCACCAGAGCGTCAGGCTCCAGACGCAGCAGCAAGCGATCCGTCATCGAAACGATGAGCATGCGTCCATCGGGCAGCCAGCCCAGACCGCTGGGCCGACCGGCCACCGGCACTTTGGTTTCGACGTTGCCAGAGAGGTCGACCGTCTTCACCGCATGGTCGAAGAAGTCGCTGAACCACAACTTGCCCTGGTGCCAGCGCGGCCCCTCACCGAAGTGCAGCCCATCCACCAGAAGTTCGACGCTCATGTGTTACCCCTCACAGCCTTCGACTCAGGCAAGAGTACCTCTCGACGGCTGAGACGGCTGAGACGGCTGAGGCGGCTGCGTGATCAGGCGGTGACTGCGACAGCACCGGCCACTGCCCGGACCACCCATCCGCTCAACAGTGCACCAGGTTCCGTCAGCGCCACGATGCAGCCACCGAACCCACCGCCCGTCATGCGCGCCCCGAACACGCCGGGCGTTGCAACCACCCGCGCAACGGCTGCGTCCATCGCTGGGGTGGACGTGGAGTAGAGGTCGCGAAGGCTGGCATGGCTCTGAACCATCAACTTGCCGGCCTCTCTCAGGTCGCCGGCGGCGATGGCGTCGGCGAAGTCGATGACGCGACGATTCTCGCCGGTCACGTGCATTGCACGCGCCCGTACGACTGGGTCGACAATGGACTTGGCCGTTGCCGTCGTCGCATGACGAAGGGGCCCGATGAGCCGCTCGGCGGCCGCGCACTCCGCCACCCGATCCGCGTACGGGCTACCGACCAGTGTGCGATGCTCGATGAACTGAACCACGATCTCGACGCCGCGTGGGATGGCGACCGGTTGGATCGTGAGTTCGCCACAGTCGATCAACAGCGCATGACCGGCTATCCCAGCAGCGATGGCCAGCTGATCCATGATGCCGCTGGGCACCCCCGAGGCGCGGTTCTCGGCGCGTTGGCACAGTTGCGCAAGTTCCAGAGGCGTACCCGTGAACCCCAGTGCGAGAGCAACGGCGACTTCCAGCGCGGCGCTGCTGGACAGGCCGGCGCCGA
The DNA here is from genome assembly GCA_038328705.1 of Acidimicrobiales bacterium. Taxonomy (GTDB): domain Bacteria; phylum Actinomycetota; class Acidimicrobiia; order Acidimicrobiales; family Ilumatobacteraceae; genus UBA668. Next base: position 19,035 of record JBBQMG010000032.1, read on the forward strand.
TGGGGATGTCGGTGGTGACGTGCCCGTGAAAACCGTGCGGATGGCGCATCTCGGACACCACGCCGGCGACGTACTTGCCCCACGGCGGCTCGACGTCCTGCGGTCGCTCGACGACCAACGGCAGGTCGACCGCAACGTCCTCGTCGGATGACGACAACCGCACTCGGTCATCCCCACGGGTGCCCCTGATCTCCGTGTACCGGTCGATCGCCATCGGCAGCACCAGACCGCCGGTGTAGTCGGTGTGGTCACCGATCAGGTTGACCCGGCCGGGGGCGAGAACGTGAACGCTCATCGGCAGCCCTCGACCAAGTTCAGCGCAGCGCTGAACTGCGCCGCCGCCTCGAGGTTGAAGGGGGCGCGCAGGGCGATGTTCACCTGGTCGGCACCCGCCTCGACGTACTGACCAATGCGATCCATGATCTCGTCGTGGCTGCCGGTGAGGACGCCGGGGCGGACGAGTTCGCTGATGGCGCCGAACTGTTGCTGCAAGCTGTCCTCGGTGAACGCCAGTCCAACGTTGATCGCCCGCTTGATGTCCTTCGGGTCGCGCCCAACGACCGAGCAGTGCTCGTCGAGAATTGCGTTCTTGTGTGCGAATGCATCGGGCGCGATGAAGGGGACGTTCCAACCGTCGGAGTATTTGGCAGCGATCTTCAGTGTTCGCTTCTCGCCACCACCGCCGATCCAGATCGGCAGCTTTGGCTGAATCGGGCGCGGTTCGTTGCGGGCCTCGGTGAGGTTGAAGTGCTGGCCTTCGAAGGTCGTGACGTCGTCGTGCAACAGTCCGCGGAGGCACTGGATGCCTTCCTCCAACTGGTCGAGGCGAGTCTTCGGCCCCGGGAAGGGGATGCCATACGCGTCGTACTCGACCTTCGCCCACCCGGCGCCGATGCCCATATCGGCGCGACCGCCGCTGAGCTGGTCGATCGCGGTGATGGCTTTCGCCAGCACGGCAGGGTGGCGATAGCCGATGCTGTAGACCAGCGACCCGACACGCACCTTGCTGGTGGTGCACGCCAGCGCGGCGTGCATGGCCACAGCCTCGAGACAGGCGGCATCATCGGGCTTGCCGGTGGCACCGTAGAAGTGGTCCCACACGCTGATCCAACCGAACCCGAGATCCTCGATCTTGCGCCACACGCCTTGCAGTTCGGCGGCGGTGGTGTGTTGCAAACCGACATGGACTCCGAAGACCGTCATGCCGCGAAGGTAGTCTGCGCGGATGCCTCGCGCCCTCGTTCAGACCGGTATGGAACTCGAATACGACACGTTCGGTTCAGCGCACGACCCTGCCCTGTTGCTCATCATGGGCTTCACCGCCCAGATGACGGCATGGGAGCCGGAGTTCTGCCAGCTGCTCGCCAACGGTGGACGATACGTCATTCGGTTCGACAATCGTGACTGCGGCTTGTCCACCAAGCTCGATGGCCAGGTGCCGGATGTCGCCGGCGCAATGACTTCGGCGTTCACCGGTACTACTGCGACGCCGCAGCCATATCTGCTGTCCGACATGGCTGAGGACGCTGTTGGTCTGCTCGACGTTCTGGGGATCGAGAAGGCGCACGTTCTCGGCGCATCGATGGGCGGGATGATCGCGCAGACCGTTGCGATCAATCATCCAGATCGCGTGAGGACGCTGATCTCGGTGATGAGTACGCCAGGTGAGATCGAGGTTGGCCAGCCATCGGAGGAGGCGATGATCGCAATCATGTCGCCGCCGGCCGCGAACCGCGAGGAGTACATCGAGACCTCGCCGCGGTACATGGTGTGGCAGTCCAAGAAGTACCGCAATGAGGCCCGCACGAAGGAGCTTGCCGCTCGCGACTACGACCGCTCGTCGTATCCTGAGGGCGCCCCTCGCCAAATGGCGGCGATGTACGCCAGCGGCAGTCGCAGTGAGGGGCTGCAGGCGCTGGACATACCGACCCTGGTCATTCATGGCCGCGACGATCAACTGATCACGCCATCCGCCGGCTTCCGCACCGCCGAACTGATTCCCGGTGCTCACCTGCTATTCGTCGGCGACATGGGCCACGACCTCCCCGAACCGTTGTGGCCGCTGATCACCGACGCAGTCCTCAGCCACACCTCTCAGGCCTAGGAAGGCCTAGGTGCAGCTCGGTCGGACCGATGGTCGCTATTCGCTGCCGCAGCCGCGGCGGATGTAGACCACGGATCTGTTCTGGATCTGCAGCCAGTCCAGCTCGCCGGTGATGCCGCCGAGCCTGGTCTCGATTCCGACGCCACACAGGTCGGAAGCCGATTCGATCACCAGTGCCGATGACTTGGGAACGGTGCGTTCGCGTGTGTTGCGGTTCACCGGCCAGAACAACTCGTCGAAGAATTCGGTGCAGGTCGCACCTGCCTTGGTCGCGAGGCACTCGTCGATCAGCGATCGAGCGGCAGCTCCGCTGTACGCGCACACCAGGTCAACTTGCAGTTTGCTGTTGCCATCGGCCGTGATGATGCCCAGCCACCAACCATCCGGAATGACTTCACCAATGGTGCCATCGGCGCCGCAGCCGGTACCCCGTACAGATTCGCCGCCCAGCTGCACCACAGACCGGAAGTCGTCGAAGGGCCAACCGGCGGCGACGAGCGTTGTCGAAGTCGCGTCCGCAAAGATCGTGGTACTTGCGGTCGGGTCGAACGTGGTGGTGGGTGCAAGGACCGTCGGCGCTGTCGTCACCCCGGGCAACGGGGCCAACTGACGCGGCTTCTCGGTCTGTGAGCGACACGCGGACAGCAAGCAGGCAGCGACGACAACCAGACCCACCCAAATGCGACGCATCGGCCGATAGTACCGTCGCGCTCATCGCTGTGAAGGTTCGGTCCCGTACTTTGAATTCACCAATCCGCACGTACGCAGCATTGAACTCAACGTTCGGCCCCGAACGATCCAGGACGGCCACGATGGCGGTCAAGGCGTTCGCGCCGACTAGAACAGCGGGCATGTCTGGACCGCTCGCTGGGTATCGAATCATTGAAATTGCTGGCATCGGGCCCGGCCCGTTTGCGGCCATGATGTTGGCCGACATGGGTGCCGAGGTGATCCGCGTCGAGCGCGCGCAGGCCGTCCGTGGCCCTGCCCCCGAGACCGCCCATTGGGATGTGCTGCTGCGTGGTCGTCGCAACATCGCGCTCGATCTGAAGAACCCCGACGGTGTCGCGACGCTGCTGGATCTGGTGGAGAAGGCCGATGGGTTGGTCGAGGGCTTCCGCCCGGGCGTGATGGAGCGGCTCGGTATCGGCCCCACCGAATGCCACGCGCGCAACCCGAAGCTGGTCTACGGCCGCATGACCGGTTGGGGCCAGGACGGCCCGTACTCGCAGGCGGCCGGGCACGACATCAACTACATCGCCCTCGCTGGTTCGCTCGCTCACTTCGGCCGCGGCGGGCAGATTCCGGTGCCGCCGCTCAACATGGTGGGCGACTTCGGTGGCGGTGGCATGTTCCTCGCCTTCGGCGTTGTGTGCGCGCTGCTGGAAACTCAGCGCAGTGGGCACGGTCAGGTGGTCGACACGGCGATGGTGGACGGCGCAGCCACCTTGATGAGCATGTTCTGGGCAATGCGTACCATTGGCATGTTCGACGAGAACGCACCGGGTACCAACCTGCTCGACACGGGTGCGCACTTCTACGATGTGTACGAATGCGCCGACGGCAAGCACGTCTCGCTGGGCTCCATCGAGCCGCAGTTCTATGCCGAGCTGATGCGTCTCACCGGTCTGGCGGGTGACGCTGAGTTTGTTCAGCAGATGGACAAGGCGCAGTGGCCGCACCTCAAGGACCGGGTGCGCGACGTGATGCTCACCAAGACCCGCAACGAATGGTGCGCGCTGATGGAGCACACCGACGTCTGTTTCGCTCCGGTTCTGACCATGAGTGAGGCCGCGCAGCACCCGCACAACGTCGCTCGTGGCACGTTCGTCGAAGTCGCTGGTGCAACCCAGCCGGCACCGGCGCCGCGGTTCTCGCGCACTGTCGCCGAGATCGACTCGCCGCCGGCACACGCCGGGCAGCACTCGCGCCAGATTCTGACCGACTGGGGTTTCGACAGTGATCGCATCGAGTCGCTCGTGGCGGGTGGCGCTGTAGCGTCGTCCTGATGGGCACGCTGGTCTGTTTTCACGCACATCCCGACGACGAGAGCATCAGTACTGGTGGTTCGATGGCTCGCGCTGTCGCTGAAGGGCATCGTGTGGTGCTCGTGGTGGCTACCAACGGCGATCATGGCGAGTCACCGGACGACCTGGCCCAGGGCGAGACGCTGGTCGATCGGCGGCGAGCGGAGACTGCGCAGTCGGCTGCCTCACTGGGCGTCGCTCGGCTGGAGTTTCTGGACTACGCCGACAGTGGCATGACTGGCTGGGATCAGAACCAGCACCCTCGCTCGTTCTTGCGCGCTCCGCTGGATGAAGCGGCTGGAGCACTGGCGACGATTCTCCGCGAGGAAGCCGCCGATGTGCTGACCACCTACGACTGGCATGGCAACTACGGACACCCCGACCACATCAAGGTGCACACGGTCGGCCATCGTGCCGCCGAGATGGCGGGCACACCTGCCGTCTTCGAGTCGACGATGAACCGCGACGCGATGAAACGCTTCTTCGACATGGCGCGCGAACAAGGTGAGGCCAGCGGCCCTGACGGCGAGGATTGGGACCCCGATGCACCGGCCGATGACGGCAACCCATTCGGCACGCCGGAGAGCGAACTGACCCACAAGGTCGATGTCAGCGAGTTCGTCGCCGTCAAGCGCGCCTCGATCCGCTGCCACAAGAGCCAGATCACCGACGCCGGCTTCTTCAGCTCGATGCCCGACGAGCAGTTCGCCATGGCCTTCGGCACCGAGTGGTACATCCGCAAGGGTGCCTCCCATCCGGTGCGCGAGGGTTGGCTGTTCGAGTGACTGGGCCGTTCCAGTGAATCGGGTGTATCTGGTTCGCCACGGGCGTGCAGCGGCTGGGTGGAACACAGACCCTGACCCGGGGCTCGACGCACTCGGGCGTCAGCAGGCGGCCGACATGACCGCCCGCCTCGGACCGCTGGGCCCTTTGGATCTGGTGACCAGCCCGTTGCTTCGCTGTCAGGAGACCGCAAGGGGTTTGGCGAAGGCGTGGAACGCTGTGCCGCGAATCGAGCCTGGCGTCGCCGAGATTCCCTCGCCAGAGGGTGTGGCGGTGGCGGACCGCGTCGAGTGGTTGCGGCTGGCGATGGCCGGCACGTGGTCGGCGATGGGCGCTCGGTACACGTCGTTCCGCGATGGCGTGGCTGAGACTGTGCGGGCGCTACCCAACGACACGGTGGTCACCAGCCACTTCATCGCGATCAACGCGGTGATCGGCGCCGCACTGAGCGACGACCGATTGGTCATCCGCAGTCTCGACAACTGTTCCGTCACCGTCATCGATGTGGTCGACGGGGTGTTGCATCTCGTGGAGGGCGGCCAAGAGGCTGACACCCTGATTCGTTAGATCTGCTGGCAGACTTTGTCGATGATGTCACGGCGAACACTTGTGGGACTGGTCTGCATGACTGCGCTCGTCGCTGCAGGGTGCGGTGATGACAGCAGCAGCGCGGACACCACCACCACAGTGGCCGCGACCACGACCACCATCCCTGCGACGACGACGACCGTAGCGCCGACGACCACGTCGACCACGTCCACAACCTCGACGTCAGTGCCGGCAATCACGACGACGACGATCGCGAAGGTGAAGGGGCTGCCGCTGTCAGCGAGCGGCCTCGGCGACGCATTGTTCGACGCAGATGCAGACGGCGTCGTCGAATACGTCAACTCGATTCTCGGAATCCCCACCACCGACTCCGGGTGGGTCGATGCGACGGCGAATGGCATCGGGTGTCCAGGAACCACGATCCGCTTCGTCGATTGGAACGATCTGTCACTGTTCTTCACCGATGACGTGACTGCCGTCCGCCATTTCGCGGCCTACACGTACGGCCCAGCGTTCGCCGCCACCATCTCGCCGTACGGCTTGGCCACCGATGCGGGTATCGGTGTCGGCTCGACTGTTGCCGAGCTGCGTGCCGCCTACCCAGCCGTGAACATCCTGCCGGAGGACGAGTTCTCGGGGCCGAGTTTTGGGATCGAAACTGGCCTGCGCGGCGTGCTCACCGGGACCACTGACACTGACGTGATCTTGTCGTTCGTGGGCGGCCTCGGCTGCGGCGAATAGATTCTGCGCATGATGGCCAGCGGGTTGGCGACTGTCAGAGGCATCCACGAGACGTGGGCATGGGTGGTGGTCATCGGCAATGCCCTCGCCGGGCTGTGGGCACTAGCTGCCAACTGGGTACCGGCCGTTCGCGGCCGGACGCTGTGGTGGTTCATCGGCGCAGCCCAGATTGCCGTGGTTGTACAGGCCTTTCTCGGCGCGATCATGGTCGGTAAGTACAAGGTTCCGCTACCCCAGTTCCACGCGTTCTACGGCTTCTTCGCAATCATCACGATCGCGATCATCTACAGCTACCGCTTCCAGATGAAGCATCGCCTGTACTTTCTCTACGGCTTCGGCAGCCTCTTCGTGATGGGCCTCGGCATCAGAGCCATGGTCTTGCACGCATAGGCGCACAACGATGCCGCCATCACCGACGATGTCGGGGATGCTAGTGGTCGGTCGCAAGAATGGTGACGTCGACCGTCGGTGCCGCTGAGGAGCGCTCTGGTTGCGGCCGCCAGGAGCGCACATACAGGGCATGCAGGTCTCATCGGTCTCCACGGGTCTCGCCTCGTCCTTCAACGTCTGTGGCACACCACAAAATTACGTTCGTCTGTGGTGTGCCACAGAACCCGCAGCGAACGAAAGCGGCCGATCTACGCGCCGCGGGCGTACTTGCCATTTCAGAGACAGACCACTAGAGAGTGGGTCGTGCATCGAGACCGTCGACGTCATCGCAGCTGGAGAGTGTTCGCGAGCTCGATCGTGTTGCTGATCGTGGTCGGTGCGTGCGACGAGGCATCTCCAACCTCCACTGCACCGATTCCGACGACTACCACAGTCGCTGCGACCGATCCGCCGGCAGAGACCGTTGCCTCCGAGACGACGTCAGTACGCCCATTCGTACCGCACACCGTTGGCAACATTGCGACTCCGGCAGCGGGAGGAGTGATCGTCGCCGAATGGACCGGGACCCAACTGCAAGCTTTGGGTTTCCTCACCGACGAAGTGAGGGTTGGAGTGCTGAGCGATTTCACACTCGCCGGGCTCACCAACGACGGTTCGCAGATTCTGATCGTCGGACCCGACGGAGATGTCATCGATCGCGTGCGGCTGACGACGCCGTACAACCAGATGCTGGTGCACGCTGGCGACCTCGCGGAACTGTTGGTCGACAGTGGCGAAACAACGTGGATCTCACTCGCGCCCGGCCAACGAGGAGCGGTCGTGGCGGCACCCCGTAGTCCGGCGGTCGAGGGCGCGGGCTGCTTCTGGCTTGTTGGGTTCGAAAGCGAACTTCAGTGGATCGTGGCCGAGGATCGCTGCAACACGCGTTTCGACGACCCGATCGAGCAGCCCGATGGCTCGGTGCTGTTGACGACAGCTTCGACGGTGGGCGACAACGAGTCGATCGAGGTTTCGGCCATGCACCTTGGCGTCGATGAGTCGATTCGCAAAGTCGTACTCGGCGGACATGCTGTTGACGGCGCGGAGGGCTGGATCAAGTACCAGCCGACGTCAATCGGGGGAGTGGTGCTCTATCACTACGGCGATGACGCCATCGTGTTGTACTCCTACACGTATCCGCCGGCCTGACGGCCGATGTCGCTAGAGGGCGGCGGTGAGCTGCTGCAACTGGTTGGTGAGCTCAGCTGGTAGCCGGTCGCCGAACTGCGCCAGGTGGACCTCGAACTGCGGCAACGCAGCCTTCCAGCCCTCGACATCGACGGACAGCAGCGTTGCCATGTCGGCATCGCTGACATCGAGGCCGGTGATGTCGAGACTGCCGGCGGCAGGCAGGTAGCCGATGGCTGTCTTGACCGCGTCGGCGTCGCCGTCGAGGCGCTCGAACACCCACTTCAGCACACGCGAGTTCTCGCCGTAGCCCGGCCACAGGAAGCGGCCGTCATCGTCGCGACGGAACCAGTTGACGAAGAAGATCCTGGGCAGGTTGGCGGCGTCGGCCGCGGCGCCGAGGGCCAGCCAGTGACCGAAGTAGTCGCCCATGTTGTAGCCACAGAACGGCAACATGGCCATTGGGTCGAAGCGCAATACGCCGGCGGCGCTCTGCTGGGCAGCGGTGGTCTCCGAGCCCATCGTGGCGCCCAAGAAGACACCATGGTTCCAGTCGAGTGCCTCGTTGACCAGCGGCACCGTTGTGCGTCGGCGGCCACCGAACAAAATGGCGCTGATGGGCACACCGGCCGGGTCCTGCCACTCGTCGGCAATTGACGGGCACTGCGAGGCCGGCGCAGTGAAGCGGGCGTTGGGGTGAGCGGCGGGCGTCTTGCTCTCCGGCGTCCAGGCATTGCCCTTCCAGTCCGTGGCGCGCGCCGGCTTGTCGTCGCTCATGCCCTCCCACCACACGTCGCCCTGCGAGGTGAGCGCCGTGTTGGTGAAGATGCTGTTGGAGTGCAGGCTGTCCATCGCATTTGCGTTGGTGTCCCAGCCGGTGCCGGGCGCCACGCCGAAGAAGCCGGCCTCGGGATTGATGGCATAGAGGCGCCCGTCATCGCCGTGCTTCATCCAGCAGATGTCGTCGCCGACGGTCTCGGCCTTCCAGCCCGGAATGGTGGGAATGATCATCGCGAGGTTCGTCTTGCCACATGCGCTGGGGAACGCGGCGGCGATGAACTTCGATTCGCCGGCAGGGTTGGTGAGCTTGAGGATCATCATGTGCTCGGCCAGCCAGCCGTCGTCGCGGGCCATCACCGAAGCAATGCGCAGGGCGAAGCACTTCTTGCCCAGCAGTGCGTTGCCGCCGTAGCCCGAGCCATACGACATGATTTCGCGGGTGTCAGGGAAGTGAACGATGTACTTGTTGTCCGGATTGCACGGCCATGCGGAATCGGCCTGGCCCGGCTCCAGCGGAGCGCCGACGGAGTGCAGGCACGGCACCCATTCGCCGTCGCCCAACACGTCGAGCGCACCCTGGCCCATTCGAGTCATGATGCGCATGTTGGTTGCGACGTAGGCACTGTCGGTGAGCTGCACGCCGATGTGCGCGATCGGCGAGCCGAGCGGGCCCATGCTGAACGGCACGACGTACATCGTGCGGCCCTTCATCGCGCCGGTGTAGAGCGTGTTCATTTCGGCGCGCATCTCGGCGGGGTCGCGCCAGTTGTTGGTCGGGCCTGCGTCGACCTCCAACGTGGAGCAGATGAACGTACGGTCCTCCACTCGGGCGACATCGCCCGGGTCGCTGTGCGCCCAGTAGCTGTTGGGGCGCTTGGCCTCATCGAGCTTGGTGAAGATGCCCGCCTCGACCAGGCTCTGCGCCAGACGGTCGTACTCTTCGGCCGAACCGTCGCACCAGTAGATGTCGGACGGCTGAAGAATTGCTGCCCAATCTGCTACCCACTGCTGCAATCGAGTGTTGCTCGTGGTTCCAGTCATCGGGGTTCTCCTTCTGGGGATGTGCGCAGCGCTGCGCTCGCACTCAGTCTGCCAAACGTGACCCTAAAACAAGAAAAGCCCGGCCTCACGGCCGAGCAGTTCAGTAGTCGATCTGCCTGAACGGCTACTCAACTACCTGGCGTCTCCATGTCGACTTCGCTGCCGAGGCGAAGACGAGTGGCCCGCCCCGACGCATCGAGATCGAACACCACGCGCTGGCCTTGGCGCAGCATACGAAAGATGGAGCCGGCGAGTGCATCGGTGGCGAGCTCGTAGTCAGCCATGTCGGTGTCGCACATGACAACACCGTCTCCCGACGCCGGATCGAAGCTCTTGATCACACCCTGCACGAGGATGCCTCAGCCGGCCTTGACGATCTTGCCGCTCTTGATGCAACCGGTGCACACATAAAGCCGCTTGGGTGAGCCGCTGACGAGCGCGCGCACCCGCTGGATGTTCGGATTCCAACGGCGCTTGGTGCGACGGTGGGAGTGCGACACATTCATGCCCCAGCTCGGGCCCTTGCCACACACTTCACATACTGCTGCCATGACGTAACTTCTT